>JAEYTV010000539.1 GCA_023433855.1 Pseudomonadota bacterium
TTCGTTTATTTTGTGTGGAAGCTCACCTATGGCGTCATGGCGCCTGGCGAGCCGGAATGGCGGCTGGTGCGCCTCACGAATCGTGGCGCTCGTCTGCTTACCGTCGCGGTCTTGGCGATGGCGATCGTCAACGGTCTCGACTACCTGCTCAGTGCCATCAGCGAAGCCCTGGGCTCGCCGCTCGTTCTAACCATAGTGAAGAGCCTTCTCGCTTCGACGGTCATCGGCCTTATCTTGATTGCCATATCGTTCATCAAGCCGCGGCTCGTCGAGGGTGAGGATCCGGATGGGGAGGGGCATTCCTGGCCCCGCTTTCTCCCGCTTCTGTTGCGGATCATGGGCGGCCTGCTCATCCTGGCGATCGTGACCGGCTATGTCGGCCTTGCTCGGTTCGCGTCCACACAGATCGTGTTGACGGGTGCGGTGGTCGTCCTGATCTATGTCGGTCTGTTGTCAGGCAAGGCGATCTCCAAGCAGGGTGCGTTCACCGACACAGCTGCGGGCCGCCGGCTGGCGGAGCGCTACCGCTTCGGCCAGGTCGGCCTGGACCAGGCAGGGCTTGTCGCGGGACTTTTGATCTACGGTTTTGCATTGCTCTTCGGCATCCCGCTCATTCTGCTTACCTGGGGATTCCAGATCGCCGACATCGAAGCCTGGATCTACAGTTTCTTCACGGAGATCCGCATCGGAAACATCTCCATTTCCATCGTGGGGATACTGGGCGGTATTCTGCTATTCGGCATCGGCTTTGTTCTCACCAAATGGGTGCAGAGGTGGATCGATGGCAATGTTCTGGCGCGCAGCCAGGTGGACCTCGGCGTCCGCAATTCCGTCAAGACCGGCATCGGCTATCTCGGAGTCGGCCTCGCCTTGATCGTCGGCGTCTCCGCCGCGGGGATCGACCTGTCGAGCTTTGCACTTGTCGCGTCGGCGCTCTCGGTCGGCATCGGCTTCGGGTTGCAGAACATCGTGTCGAACTTCGTGTCCGGGTTGATCCTGCTCGTCGAGCGGCCCTTCAAGGTCGGCGATCACGTCGTCACGGGCGCAACCGAAGGGATCGTGAAGAGAATCTCGGTACGGGCAACGGAGATCGAAACCTTCCGAAAGCAGTCGATCATCGTACCGAATTCGGACCTGATCAACTCGCCGGTTGGCAACTGGACACATCGCAACCGGATCGGGCGATCGGAAATCGCTGTAGGCGTAAGCTACGATGCCGACCCGCGGAAGGTAATGGACATACTGCTCGAACTGGTGGGGCAGATTCCGGAGGTGCTGCGCAATCCCGAGCCGCAAGTCGAGTTTATGAGCTTCGGTCCGTCGTCGCTCGATTTCGAGTTACGCTTCTTCCTTGCGGACATGAGTGATGGGCTTCGTATCCGCAATACCCTTCGAACGGAGATCCTCAGGCGCTTCCGGGAAGAAGGGATCGACATCCCCTTTCCGCAGCAGGAGATCGTCCTCCACCGCGGCAAACCCATCCTCCAGGAGGAAGATCCGCGCGGAGGCGCCTGATCCCCGCCGATGCCGCAGGCATCGAACTTCGTCCGTCGTCGCGAGCGAGCTTTCGGCATGTCGTAATCAGGCGTTTGATGCCTTGGCCGGATCTGCATAGTCCGGGACATATTCGATGAGGTCACGCGAGGCCGAAGAGGGGTTCCATCCATGAAGACACATGCACGGGCGGTCGTAATCGGCGGCGGCGTGGTCGGCGTTTCCACACTGTATCACCTGGCGAAAAAGGGCTGGAGCGACGTTGTCCTGATCGAGCGCAAGGAGCTGACGTCTGGCTCCACCTGGCATGCAGCGGGCCTGCTTCCGCTCTTCAATCTGTCCTACTCCGTGGGGCAGTTGCACAAGTATTCGGTGCGGTTCTACCAGGAACTCCAAGAGGAAACCGGCATGAACGTCGGCTTCTCCAACGTCAGCAACATCCGGCTTGCAAGGACCAGGGATCGCTGGGACGAATATCTCTATTACGCAGGCATCGCCGAGACGATCGGCGTCAAGGTGAACATTCTGACGCCGGAGCAGGTGAAGGAGATTTGGCCGCTTTGCGAGACCGATGGCATCCTTGGCGCCATACAGCATCCGGACGACGGGTATATCCAGCCGGCCGATCTTACTCAGGCTCTCGCAAAGGGCGCCCGTGATCGCGGCGCCACCATCTATCGCAACACCACGGTTACCGCGATCGAGCAGCAGCCCGACGGCCTGTGGAAGGTGACGACGGACAAGGGCGAGATCACCGCCGAGCATATCATCTCCTGCACCGGCAACTTTGCCCGCAAGACGGGAGAGATGGTGGGCATCGATGTGCCGGTTATCCCGGTAGAACACCAGTACATCGTCACCGAGCCGCATCCCGCAATCCGCGAGCGGAAGGCCAAGGGTCTTCCGGAAATGGGTGTTCTGCGCGAATCGGATTCCTCCTGGTACATGCGCGAAGAAAACGGAGGCCTGTTGCTCGGCCCCTATGAAGTCGGTGCGCCGGTCTGTTACGTGGATGGTCCTTCCGACGACAGCGAATATGAGCTCTTTCAGGAGGAGCTCGACCGCCTGATGCCCTATATCGAGACGGCCATCACCCGTGTCCCGGCCTTCGGTGAGGTCGGCATCAAGAAGGTCTATAACGGAGCGATCGCCTATACGCCGGATGGCTCGCCGATCGTCGGACCGGCTCCGGGCCTCAGGAACTTCTGGCTGAACGAAGGCCATTCGTTCGGCATCACCGCCGCCGGGGGCGCCGGATGGCAACTCGCCGAGTGGATCGTCGACGGCGAGCCTACGGTGGACATGATGGGCGTCGACCCACGCCGCTTCGGACCGTACGCAACGGAGGGCTACCTCATTGCCAAGAACGAGGAGGCCTATTCCAATGTTTTCACCATGCATTATCCGGACGAGGAGCGGTCCGCCGCCCGGCCCTTGAAGACAACGCCGGTATATGACCGGTTGAAGAAGCTCGGAGCGGTCTTTGGCTCCGTCTATGGGTGGGAACGCGCCAACTGGTTCGCTCCCGAAGGCTATGCTGTTCCGCAGGAGGAGCTTGGTGTCGGTGCCGAGGTGATCACCGCCCACAACCACGCGCCGCCCCTGGAGGATGGACGAATTGTGGAGAAATGGTCCTTCCGTCGTTCAAACTATTTCGAGCACGTGGGCGCCGAGGTCAGGAACGTGCACGAGAATGTCGGCATCCTGGACATGTCGGCCTTCGCGAAAATGGAGGTATCGGGGCCGGGAGCGCGCGCATGGCTCGATTCCATCTTCGCCAATGCGATCCCGAAGAAGCGCGGCCGCATCGCGCTCTGCCACCTGCTGACCAGGGACGGTGGCGTGCGCTCCGAATTCACGGTTTATGAATGGGCGCCAAACCGTTTCTACCTGGTGTCTGCCGGGGCCTACGAGGCCCATGACCATGACTATCTGCGCAAGCTCGCGCCAGCCGACGGCACCGTCCGCCTGCCGCAGATCACCCAGAAGCTGGGTGTGCTGGTGCTGGCCGGTCCGAAATCGCGCGAGGTCCTGAAGAAGTTGACGCGCACGAGCCTGGAGAACAAGGATTTCCCTTGGCTTTCCGGCAAGCAGATCTCGGTGGGTGTCGCTTCGGCGCACGCCTTGCGCGTTAACTTCGTGGGGGAACTCGGCTGGGAGCTTCACCATCCTATTGAGATGCAGAACCATATCTTCGACAAGCTCATGGAAGCGGGCGAAGAGTTTAACATCAAGCCTTTCGGCATCCGGGCCATGTCGGCAATGTCGGTGGAAAAATCCTACCGCCTCATCCCGCGCGAGATGTCCATCGAGTACAACGCCTATGAATCCGCCCTTGACCGTTTCATCAAGACGGACAAGGAGTTTCTCGGCAAGGCAGGCCTTCTGGCCTGCAAGGAGAAAGGTCTGCGTTGGAATTTCTGCACGCTGGCGGTCGAGGGGAACGAGGATGTAGACGCGCGCGGTTCCGAGGCTCTCTACAACGAGGCGGGGGAGCTTGTCGGACGTGCCACCAATGGCGCCTATGGCTGGCGCATCGGCAAGTCGCTGGCCCTCGCCATGGTGCGGCCCGGCTATGGTGAAGTCGGCACCAGGCTCAAGATCAAGATCCTCGGGGAGCTCTATGACGCGGTCGTCATCCCGGAGAGCCCCTTCGATCCAGACAATGCGGCGCTGAGGATGTAGTCGCATCCTCGTAAGAAAGCGTTGACTTTGACGGGCGGTGTTCGGCCGCCCGTCCTGTTTTGCGGCACATTGGCGGACCCGATTAACGCTTCGGCAAAGCGTTCTGAAATACCGTTGTTCTGTAAGGGGACGGTTTTCACGTACAAGGGGCTCCATGACATTCCTCGGCATTTCCGGGATGCAGTATTCCGGCCAATCACTGGCAAACTCTCGCATCCTTCTGGCGGAGGATTCCAATGTCTTCACCTCGATGATCGGCACGCGCCTCAAGGAACTGTTCGGTATCGATATCACGATCTGCCGCAACTTCGAGGAGTTGCAGCTCGCTTACGACCAGTCTGACGAGCCGGTGACGCTTGCAATCTCCAACATCAATCTGCCCGGTGCGGAAAACGGCGAAGCGCTTGAGTATCTGATCGATTTTTCCATCCCGACCATCGTGTTCACCGGGACGTTTCATGAGGACACGCGCGACAAGCTGCTGTCCAAGGACGTGGTGGACTACATCCTGAAGGATAATGTCTTCGCAGTCGAGATGTTGGCGGAATCGGTCTGCCGGTTCCTGACCAACCATCGCCACCACGTGCTCATCGTTGATGACAGCCCGACGGCGCGCGCCTTGTTGTCGAGCCGGCTGAAGCGCTACAACTTCCGGGTCAGCGTCGCCGAAAGCGGCGCCAAGGCGTTGGAGATTCTCAAGAAGAACCCGGACATTGGTCTGATTGTCACGGACTATAACATGCCGGACATCGACGGCTTCGAACTGACGCGGCGCATCCGTTCGGTCCGTGGCTCTCATGAATTGCGGATCATTGGCGTGTCGTCTTCCTCCGACAGGTTGCTTTCCGCCCGTTTCTTGAAGGCCGGTGGAAACGATTTCATGCTGCGTCCCTTCATCGACGAGGAATTCTATTGCCGCGTCAACCAGAACCTCGACACCTTGGTCCAGATATGGTCGATGCAGGCAAGGCTGAAGGGAACAGCAGCCGTCAGAAGCGTCGCCTGAGGGATTGGCGATGCCATTTCTTGCGAAGCGGCACTGGGTGCATGATCCTCCGTCCGGCCCAAATTCAGTTCCCCACGGCACCGCAAGCGAGCTCGACGTTGACGCCGTGACAGGACTTCCGGGTTCTCGCGCGTTTCATCGGATCGGCAGGCCGATCGTTGAGGCATGCCTGGAACAGGGAACCTGTTGTTCGATTGCGATCATCGACATCGATCATTTCGGGCGCATGGCCGAAGCCCATGATGAAGGCCTGGTCGCCGAGGTTCTGACCTGCCTTGCAAAACGGATTGCGGCTGGCTGCGAGGGCACACCACATCTCCCGGCGCGTCTCGACGACAAACAGTTCGGTGTTCTGCTGGTCGGAATCGCCGGCGCCGTTGCCATGGAGTTCTGCGAGAGGTTGCGGCGTGACGTTGCGGCCATCCGCTTTTCAGCGTCGGAGATGGATTTCTCGGTCACGGTCTCGATAGGCTTGGCCGACGTGTCCGAGCCCGAAACCTTCGAGAACTATCTCAATGCGGCGGAACAGTTCCTGTTCATGGCCAAGAGCCATGGCCGTAACCAGGTCGTCTCGGACGTGACGGTGGCGAAGCGGTGGATCCCGGCTCCTCGTTCAGGCAAGGGCAACGGCGCGTGACGCGCTGGTGTTGAGCTTGCGCTCCGCCCGCTCCTGCTGCGGCGACCGGTTGTAGACCTCGCGATAACATTTGGAGAAATGCGAGGCCGACACAAAGCCGCAGGCCACTGCCACTTCGACCACCGGCATGGCCGACTGCACGAGCAGGTGGCGCGCCCGGTCGAGCCGGATCTCGAGATAGTAGCGTGCTGGCGACCGGCCCATCTCCTGGCGGAACAGGCGTTCGATCTGGCGTCGCGAAAGCCCCGCGTCGTCAGCAATCTCCAGGAGGGAGAGCGGCTCAGAGAGATTGTTTTCCATGAGTTCGATGATCGACAGCACCTTGGAGTTCTGCACGCCGAGCCGTGCACGCAGCGGCAGCCGCTGTCGATCGTGCGGATTGCGCACGCGGTCCGTCAGCTGCTGCTCGCAAACGCGGTTGACGAGATTGTCGCCAAAATCCTGGGCGATCAGGTTCAGCATCATGTCGAGAGAGGCCGTGCCGCCGGCGCAGGTGTAGAGGTTCGCGTCGACCTCGTAGAGATCGGCATAAACCTCCGCCTGCGGAAACGCTTCCGCGAAGCCCGGCAGGTTCTCCCAGTGGATGGCGCACCGCTTGCCGTTCAAGAGGCCCGCCTGGGCCAGCACATGAGCGCCGGTGCAGAGGCTGCCCACTGCAATGCCGCGGTTATAGGTCTCCCTCAGCCAGGCATTGACCGATTTGTTGTTGAACTCCTCGACATAGACACCGGAGCAGACGAGCACCATGTTCGGCCGGTTCTCGCCAGAAAGGTAGCGCCGCTCGTCGGCGAGCGATGAATTCACCTCTATTCCTATCCCGCTTGACGATTCCACTTTCTGGCCGTCGGCGGAACAGAGGCGCCACGTATAGGCCGGGTATCCGAGCATGCGGTTTGCGATCCGCAAGGTCTCGACGGCGGCAGCGAAGGCCAGCATGGTGAAGTTCGGGACGAGAAAGAAGACCAGAGAGCGCTTCTTGGCGGGGTATGTGCTTGTTACATCCATGACGTCGTTCCCCTTGTTTGCCGCCGCTCGTTGCGGCTTATAATGGCTTCAAAAGCGACATTGACATGGAAAACCCCAAGCGCAAAGGGGGGTTACAAACCGATGTAGACTATTTTTTGCGACATTCCCCTTGAGCGGAGCATTTCGCGCTGGGGCATGGGCCGGGAAATCCGCACGGCTCGGCTGGTGTCCGCAGCGGGCCGTGGGATCTCGTCTCTATTGCTGGTTGGCTGGAGCATTGGTCGTCGGCCACCCGATGTCCTTGCGGATTTCCGCCGGAAGCGCTTCCAGCGTCCTTTCGTTTTGACGCCGCCGCCACTCCGCACGAGCTAGCCGAATTGCGCGGCTTAGGGACTGTATGGGTGAGGCAAGTGTCGGGGGCGGCCGCCCTGAGCCAGTTAGGTGGGGATCGCTGATCATGGTCATCGTGTTCTCCTGATGTTTGCAGATGCCAGCGTAATGGACGCCACACATCAAGCAATCTGATGTGGGTGATGCGACACATGAAAAAATTTGCTGCATCGGGCGTCCCATTAGACGAGAGACACTATCGATCCGGTTTGACATTCAATCAAACGAAATGATATGGTTCTTAAGTTCAGTTTTATTGATGGAGAGTTCGATGAACGTTCCCTTCCGGCCTCCGCTGCCCTTGCTGGATAACGACGTATTACGCACCTTTGTGGCCATCGCCGAGACGGGGAATTTCTCCACCGCCGCAGAGGCGGTCCTTCGCACGCCGTCTGCCGTCTCCATGCAGATCAAGAAACTGGAAGAGCAGCTGAAGACCACGCTGTTTCTTCGCGACGCGAGATCGGTCACGCTTACGCAGCAGGGTGAAATGCTGCTTTCCTATGCCCGGCGGATGCTTGCGCTTTCCAACGAAGCCGTGTCACGCTTCGTGATGCCCGAGCTTTCCGGTGTTGTGAGGCTCGGCGCGCCCGACGACATCGGCGAACGGATATTGCCGAGGGTCTTGAAGAATTTCGGGGAGGCTTTTCCGGGGATCATGGTGGACGTCACCGTTGACAGCAGTCTCCAGCTCCGCAAGCGCGTCGAGGAGCAGCGGCTTGATCTGTCGCTCATCAACTGCGCGACGAGGCCATTTCCGACAATAGGCGAGGTAATCCACACAGAGAAGCTGGTTTGGGCTGGCGCCAGATGCGGCACGGCCTACTTGCGGGATCCTCTGCCAATATCGGTATGGGAGGAGGGTTGCGTCTGGCGTCAGGACGCCATCTCGCAACTGGAAAAGCAGAAGCGGCCATACCGCATCGCTTATGCCAGCGCCCATACGATGGCGCAGCGCGCAGCGGTTATCTCCGACCTGGCAATTGCGCCGTTTCCGCTGTCATATATGACCGATGACATGCAGGTCCTCGGACCGAAGGAAGGACTGCCGGAGTTGCTGAGCTTCGACATACGCCTTCTGACGGTACCGCAGCTGTCGACGCCCGCGAAGGCAGTGGCCGAGAGCATACGGGAGATGTTCGGTTCTCTGGTTGCCGCCGCGGCGTAAGCTGCGACGTTCCGGCCTTCGATTCTGTGTACCTTCTCCTGATCCGGAGCCGGGTTACTCGCGGCTGCGCCGGCGCCGGCGACCACTGCCGTCTCCGGCCGCTCCCTCAACAGCTCTGCGTTCCGGCAACGCGACCAGCTGACTGAGATACGGAAACGGATCCACCTTGTTCGGCAGGGCCATCGCTGCGACGAAGTGCTCCTGAAACCTTGGTTCAAGAGCCGTCTCTATCTTCTCGATCCGCTTGACGGTTTCCTCGATCTCCCGACGATAACCGAGATTGAGGAGGCACATTCGCGCGCCTGTGCCGGCAGCATTGCCGACGGCCTTCACCTTGGCGAGATCGCAATCGGGTATCAGGCCCAGCACCATTGCGTATTTGGGATCGATGAAGGTTCCGAATGCTCCAGCAAGGGCGATGCGGTCGACGTGGCGCACGTCCAGCTTGTCCATCAGCAGCTTCACGCCGGCATAGAGAGCAGCCTTGGCGAGCTGGATCGCGCGTATGTCGGTCTGGGTCACGACGATCCGTTGATCACCGTCGTGCAGCAGATAGGAGAAGGTGCGGCCGTTTGCCAGAATGCGGGGGCTGCGATGGGCGCTTGCCCCGTCCACAACCCCATCTTCCGAGATGATCCCGGCAAGGTACATTTCGGCGATCACTTCGATGATGGCCGAACCGCAGATGCCGGTGATGCCTGTGGCGGCTGCGGCCTCCGCGAAGCCCGGCTCGTCCGACCACTGTTCGACGCCGATCACCCGGAAGCGTGGTTCGAGGGTCACCGGGTCAATGCGGACGCGCTCGATTGCCCCGGGTGCGGCGCGCTGGCCGGAGGAGATTTCTGCGCCTTCGAAGGCGGGGCCGGTCGGCGAGGAGGCTGCAACCACGCGGCTGGCATTGCCAAGCACGATCTCGGCATTGGTCCCGATATCGACGAGCAGCATCAGTTCGTCCTGCCGGTGCGGCCCTTCCGACAAGGTCGCCGCGGCAGCGTCGGCGCCGACGTGGCCGGCGATGCAGGGCAGCAGATAGGTGCGTGTCCCTTCATTCATCGGCAGGCCGATTTCCGCCGATCGCACCTCGACGGCCCCTGACACGGCAAGCGCAAAAGGCGCACCTCCGAGTTCTGTGGGATCGATGCCGAGGAACAGGTGGTGCATGATTGGATTGCCGACAAACACGCTGTCGAGGATATCCTCGCGAGCCACGCCGCCTTCCTCGCAGACCCGGTCGATGAGGCCGTTCAGCGCCTCCCGCACGGCATTGGTCATAGCCTCGCGTCCATCGGGATTCATCATCACGTAGGAGACGCGGCTCATCAGGTCTTCGCCAAACCGTATCTGGGGGTTCGACGTGCCGGCGGAGGCCACGGTACGGCCGGACAGGAGCGATGAAAGATGCATGGCGATCGTCGTCGACCCAATGTCGCAGGCGATGCCGTAGGCCTCGTTCTTGAGGCCGGGGTAAAGCGCGATGAGGCGAGGGCGAGCGTCCTCGCGATCCTTGTGGATCGCAGCCGTCACCTTCCACTCACCCTTGCGCAGGATTGCCTGCACCTGGGGGATCAGATGAAAGTCTACCTCGACGTTGTCATAACGCCAGTCGGCCGAGAGCGCCGCTTTCAGCCGGTCGAGATCCCCAAGCGGCCTTTCCATGTCGGGTTCTTCTACCTCGACATAACACATGCGGATGGAGGGGTTACGAGGGAATGTCCGCTCGTCGGCCGCCTTGCGCACCACTTGCGCATTGATCACGGTATCCTGCGGCACATCGACGACCAGATCGCCGAGGATCAGCGCCGAGCAGGAAAGCCGTCGTCCTTCCGGGAGGCCGCGGATATGGTCATAGCGCTCCTCCTTGGGTCCGACGGGCGAAAGGTGGTCGTAGGCGGAGGTGATGCCGTGCTTGGCGAAGTGGCCTTCCTGCACCGATACCTGGCAGCGCCCGCAGGTGGCCCGCCCGCCGCAGACGCTCTCCACATAGACGCCGAGTTGGCGCGCGGCATCCAGTACCGGCGTGCCGACTGCAAATCGGCCACGCTTGCCGGACGGCATGAAGAGGACCAGGGGATGGGGTGTGGTGTCGTTCATTCTACAGGCTCACGCAGGGCTTGCCCTGCCTTCTACTCCATTCTTGCGGCAACGCCAGTCCGGGCGGCGCGCCCGCCACGACGTCCGGCGGATGCTGCCGGAGTGGCAGTCGCTGTCGCAGCCCCACCTTCGGCCGGCTTGTAGTCGCGATAGGTCATGATCCAGTTGCCGCAATTCTGGTCCGTGCCGTTCAGAACGTTGGCGGCGCGCACCATCTCCATCTCCTGCGGGCGGCAGGGATTCATGATCGCGCTCGTCATTCCCGCGCCGATCACCATCGGGATGAAGCCGGCGTTGATGCCATGGCGGTGCGGCAGCCCGAAGGAGATGTTGGAGAGCCCGCAGGTGGTGTTGACCTTCAACTCCTCCCGAAGGCGGCGGAGCAGGGCAAAGACCTGTAGCCCGGCCGATCCCAGCGCGCCGATCGGCATCACCAGTGGATCGACGACGATGTCGTGGCTCTTGATGCCGTGATCGGCAGCCCGCTCGACGATCTTTTTTGCGACCGCAAACCGAACGTCCGGATCCATCGAAATGCCGGTCTCGTCGTTGGATATCGCCACCACCGGCACATCATATTTCTTGCAGAGCGGCAGGATCGCTTCGAGCTTCTCTTCCTCTCCCGTGACCGAGTTGACGAGCGGTCTCCCCTTCGCCACCCTGAGTGCCGCCTCGATTGCGGCTGTCACGGAGCTGTCGATGGACAGCGGAACATCGACGAGATTCTGGACGATCTCCAGGGTCTGCACCAGCAGAGGCGGTTCCGTCTCGTTCGGGTTGACCGCCGTCACGCCTGCATTCACGTCGAGCATGGTTGCGCCGGCCGCCACCTGCTCCAGGGCATCCTTGATGACCGTGTCGAAGTTGCCGTCGATCATCTCCGCTGCAAGTTTCTTGCGTCCTGTCGGGTTGATGCGCTCGCCGATGACGCAGAAGGGCTGATCGAAGCCGATGACAACCTCGCGTGTGGCAGATGCAACGATGGTGCGGGTCATTGATTTCTCCAGGCGCCCGGCTGGGCGTCGACATGATGTTTCATCAAACGTGGGTTTCTCGGCCGCCTGCCTTCACCAGTTCCACGAGCCGTTGCTTGTCGTATGCTGTCTCGAGTTCTTCCGCCGCCTTGTCTGCTTCCGCCTCCAGATCATCGGAAACTGCCACGGGGTCGGCTTTGCGCCACTCCGCGAGGTAATCGTCAGTGTCAGACGCTCCGGTGCGCATCGCACACATGTCGATCGCTTCGGTGAAGCGCAGCGACAGTTCCCGTTTGGCGGTCTGCCTGCCCTTCTTGATGATCACCTGTGCCGGTATGTCCCGCCAGTAGACGACGATGCGGTCCGCCATGAAATTCCTCCGTGCCGCCTGCAACCATGCACGCGCGGGGCATGCGGGACTGCGCTCGCCACGACGTCGCAGAAAGCAAAAGCGACGCGCCTACCAGATGCGCTTTGTGAGCCCGTGATAAAGCCAGGTCCAGATCGGTGGCGGAAAGCGAAGGATGGAAGGACCGGCCGGCTGATAAGGCTTCAGCGTCCCGGCGAGGGCATCTCGAAGGGCTTGCACGCTGATGTCCACGCACGCCGCCGTCAGCAGCAGCGGATAGGTGGCGAGCGTATCGGCTGGAGATGGTGCGAGGCGCTTTTCGTAGAGCGAGGCGCCGGTATCCGTCCCGCTGTCGACCAGGTGCACGGTGGCGCCGAAATTGTCCTTATCTCCCCCAACGAGAGCCCAGTAGCCGCCCATCTGGCCGCGGTACGTCGGGTTGATGCCGGCATGGAAATTGATGATCGGGCAGGGGATTGCGGCAATAGTCGCGGGCGACAGGATACGGCAGGAAATGGTGAAGACGGCCGCGGGCTTCAGGCTTGTCACCGCAGCGTGACAGGCAGGGTCGTTGAGCGACTGCACTTGCGTCATCGGGATTGTCCCGTCGGCTGCAGAGGAAAGGCCGTGCTCGCGGATAATCTCGTTTGATCGCTTCGCCGCGAGCCTCTTCCCGAGCCGCGACGCGGTCATGGTCGCCAGTTGCCCGAGCGCGATGAACCAGCCCAACCGTCTCGCCCGGCGCCTTAGCAGGGCGCTTTTGGGTTCCGCTTGCTCTTGGATGACGTGCAGGTCCGGGAAATGCCTCGCCAGCGCATTGATCATCACCTGCGGATTGGTTCCGCCGGCCGTCATCACTACGATCCTGGATGTGTCTCCGTCCCGCATCCGTCACCTTGTCTGAAGCAGGCAGACTGTTCTGCGTGAAGGTTGAAGGAAGGGTTAAAGAGGCTGCAAGGCGCGTGACAGGTCGCCATAACCGGTGAACCGATACTCATATTCTAGACCGAGATAATCGGCTGCGGCTCGGGCCTTTGCCTGCAGCGCCTCATCTTCCTCCTGGCTGAGATAGACCAGCCTGCGGTAGTTGCCGAAATAAAGCTCCTTGAGTTCCGGGTGGCGGTCGAGGCCGAGCGGCTCCACGACAAAGGCCTCGAACTGCCGGGCGAGGAAATCGGTAAGGAAGAAGGCGAACAGATCATCGGTCGCACGGGCGGCGAACGCATCGTTGCCGCTAAAGAACGAATAGCAATGCGGCCCTTCGATCCGCGCGATTCCTTCTCGGGCGCAGAGCCTGTCGATGTCGCCGCCGGTGCCGCAGTCGGCATAGGCAAAGAAGATCCGCGCAAAACCGCGAGCCCGCGCATCCGCGAGGGCGGCCTCCAGGCCCGGCACTATCTTCTGCGGATAGGCGTGCCATATGGCGGGTAGACAGTTGAGGTCTACATGATCGAGGCCCTGCTGCCTGCAAACCGCCAGAATTTCGCGGGCGATCGCGCCGCAGGCGATCACGTGAACCTTTTCGCGATTTGAACGTTCCATGCGCGGAACATTTGTTCCCGCAACAGTCTGATCCCTATCCATCGGAGTATTCTCACATGACGGCAAAGACAGTCACGGTTATCGCCGCACTTCTCGCGACGATGGTTTCCCTTTCATCCTGCGGCAACACCATCCGAGGTGTGGGCCGGGACACGGCGAACGCCGTTGATGCCACCCAGGATGCTGGTCGCAGCGTTGACCGGGCAGCGAGCCGCTAAGCCCACCGTAGCTCGCCGCCGGTTCACGATCATGCGCCGGCGGCCAGTTGATTGTGCTTGCGGCGCATGAAGTCCTTTGCAGTCTCCACCGCTACTGCCGCATCACGGCAATACGCGTCCGCGCCGACGGCCCTGCCGAACTCCTCGTTGAGCGGCGCACCTCCTACAAGGACGACGTAGTCGTCACGAATGCCTTTTTCCTTCATGGTATCGATGACCACCTTCATATAGGGCATGGTGGTAGTCAGGAGCGCGGACATCCCGACGATATCGGGTTTTTCGCGCTCGATGGCATCGAGATAGTTCTCGACGGGATTGTTGATCCCGAGATCGACCACGTCGAAACCCGCCCCCTCCAGCATCATGCCCACGAGATTTTTGCCGATATCGTGGATATCCCCCTTCACTGTGCCGATGACCATCTTGCCCAGCTTGGGGGCGCCGGTTTCCACCAGCAGGGGACGCAGGATGGACATGCCGGCTTTCATCGCGTTGGCTGAAAGCAGAACCTCCGGCACGAACAGGATGCCGTCCCGGAAGTCGATGCCGACGATCCGCATGCCTTCGACCAGCGCTTGCGTCAGGACGTCGTAGGGCGTCCAGCCTCGCTCGAGCAGGATACGGGTGCCTTCCTCGATCTCTTCCTTGAGCCCGTCGTAGAGGTCGTCATGCATCTGCTGCACGAGTTCCTCGTCGGTAAGTTCCGAAAGGATGATTTCATCGTCCGACATGGGCTCTTCCCCTGAGTTCGAGGCGGCAAATCGACGATCTGCCATTTGCACTATTTCTACAGT
>JAEYTV010000496.1 GCA_023433855.1 Pseudomonadota bacterium
GCATCCTAGCATTCACGGAAGCGGGCTCTCGGCGGTCCGGTTGGTGAGGCCACGTCTCGCTTTCTCGCAGTATTTCTCTTCCGGGGCGGCAGGCAGTTGCCCCCGAGGCAGTTCAAGAAAAAGTCAAATTAAAACAACGCGTTATGTGGAGGGCGCAAGAAGGATGTGCGCGACGTCACAGGCAGCGGTTGACATAGATCAATCGGCCACGCAATATATTCACTATGGATACAGAATATTCATGTAGAATACAAGAGGAAAATTCGGGTGTTCGCCCGCTCTCGACCGTCCTCAAGACGATGGCCGTGCTCGATGTGCTGGCGCAGAGCAGCCGTGGGATGCGATTGCCTGAAATTGCCATGGCTATGGAACTGTCTCGCCCCACTGCCTATCAGCGTCTTTTGACGTTGGTCGAGGCAGGTCTGGTCGAGCAGGACCACGAAATGCGTTACCGCCTTTCCATGCATGCGTGCCGGCTTGCGGCCGCAGCATTGGAGCAAGCCGATCTGGGGACACGGGTCCAGCCAATCCTTGAAATGCTCGTCGCCCGGGTGAAGGAAACTGCATCGCTCGCCGTTCTCGACCGTGGGGTGCCGTGCATCGTTTCGCGTGTCGAATCCCAGAGCGTTTTAAGGGCGGAACAAAAGATCGGCACCACCATGTCGCTGGAAGGATCAGCGTCAGGGCGAATACTTACAGCGTTCGCGGATCCAGCAACGCTTGAACGGCTCAAGCAGAACGGCGAGCCGCTCGCGGCCGATGCGCTTCTCGATGAGGCCCGTCAGAAGGGTTACGCCGTATCGAGCGGTTACACCCATAGCGGAGTAGTCGCGATCGCCGCGCCGATTTTCGACATTCACGACAAGTGCCTTTCCACAGTCTCGCTGGTGATGCCGGAAACGCGCTTCGATCTAGAAACCTTCCGTGAACCGCTTCTCGAAGCGGCTCGCGCCATAACCAAGATGCAGCAGGGAGCGCGTTGAGGGGCATGACCGCAACATCCACAAAGGCAGCAAAGCCGCTGCCGAGGCCAGGCTACGAGGTGATGAAGACCTCGAGGCTGGCAGCCATTCAGCCGAGCCGGCTCAGCGGGACTCGTGCTTTCATGAACAAGATGATCCGCGAAAGATGGGACATCAGCATTGTTCAGTTCGATGTGGACAGCAATGCAGATGGCACCGTTGTCTACTCGATCAAGGCGCCAAATCAGGAATTCTCCTTCATTGGCTTTTCGCGTCCGCCAAGCCGAACCGCGCGAACAGGTCGCATCATTGGCCAAGCCTGGGACATGATGGGTGCACTCATCGAAGGTCCCGCCACGGAAGAGGAGATACAGAGCGCGCGCCGGGAGATCCCGAAGCTCTATACAGGCAGGGCGACGTCCAGCGCCCTCATATGGTGCCGGTCAAACAGATCGATGCGTGTCTTCGATCAGACCATGGCAGCGCTGGCCGAAGGCCGCCAGCCTCAGGTGGAGGACATCGCTCGGGTGTGCTACCTGATGCGCAATACCGGCCTTGACGGAAACGGGACTTTCGGAACGCGCTCCTTTCCATCGCTTGGCGCAAGCCATGCCCTCGGGGGCGTGCTCGAAGCCCAGTTGCTGACAGCTTACCTGATGCGCGAGTTTTCCTGCGACTTGGTTGAGCATCTTGCCGCCAAGGCGTCCTCGCGGGCAATCAAGCTAGCGCCAGAACTGCGCCGCTACATCGGTGTAGGCAACGGATCAGCTCTTGGGCTCATCTTCTTCGTGCACAAGCACCCACGGTTGATAGACAGGCTCCTTTCGGCACGAGAACAGGCCATCGCGCTTGCGCGGGCGCTCATATTAGACAAAGCGGATCGTCGTATCGAACAGCTTGCAGACCTTCTTCGGCGAGCGATCCTATTTCGCCAGCAGGACAGGATGGTCTACGAGACGTTCGCATCCAGTGCTCAGGTTGCCGACGATCTTGAGATGATCTTGGGGCAGCTACACCAGTTCCAGGCCAGCGGTGTTGTCTTTGGGGGCGAAACGGTTCAGCCGTTGGACGTGTTGGCGGACCACCTCGATGGCAAAGTCGTTCCTGAGGCATATGAGACGCTCATGTCGCTTTATCTGGAACTTGTACCGGATGAGGCCGATGCCTTGTTGCAGGCAGTCGAGGCGCCCGATGAGTTGGTCGTCTCTCCTGCCGATAGAATTGAAGATCTGGCCGCGCTGGTACGCCAGGATTACCAGTGGGCCCTTGACGTGGATATGTCGGGTCCGGACGCCTACAAATACGTGTGGTACAAGTCCGAGACGGCAGAGGAGCCCCGACGAGGTGCTCGTGAAGAAGTACCGGATGCCTTGGACCTTGGTCTGGATGTGTGCGGTAACATCCAGGCCCTGCTCGCTGATCTCAATGCCGAAGACCGCACGCTTTCTGTCGCTCGCTTTCTCTTGAAACACCCGCAGCACCGCTACATGGTGTCACGTGTTCAGAGCCTCAAAGGGCACGAATATCACACGCCGCGCGCCAATATTAACTCCGAAGCGTTCGTTCCAATCGACCTTGTGAGGCTGATGAATGTCGGCATCCACGGCATCGACAAGAGCCGGGATTTCCTGAGCCGCAACCTGCGCGGTGTCCTTTATCACGGCGCCCCGACGCCTGATGATCTGCGTGCCGGTTACACTGGCACTTGGTACTACCCGGCGGAGCCAGTTCTATGAATGTCTTGTCCAGCACCACGATGAGGGTGATGCCTCGCGAGATGCGCCTGATGTCCGAGCGCATCTTCTCCCTTTGCAGTCTTCCCAAGGGGTTTTTCCTCGCGATCTGCGACTTCCCGATGTATTCGCAAAAGCGTGGCCTCGGCGGCTTCGACATGCTCGAAAGGCGCTTCGGCGACTTCAAGTCAGCCGATCCCGTGCGTATCAGCGTAGTCAGCGAGACCGGCAATTTGATCGCGTTGGATGTCCAAGGGGAGCACGCGTGGTTCGCGCTGCCCAGTGCTATCGATCTTCTTGGGGAGATCGTCTCACGCCATGGCTCCGCAGAACTGACAGTCCAGAATGCGGCAGACGCTGACGAACTGGAACTCGCGGCCGATTTCGGCGGAAGATCGGGGCTTGCGATCACAGTCCTGGGCAACGTGCTGAGAGCGAGACCTGCTCCCGTTAAAGGCGACGTTCAAGAAGACGATCCGTTGCTATGGGCTCTCCTCAACGAAGGTGTCGAGATCGAAGCTGATCTCTGGTGGCGCATCTATCATCTGGCGAAGCAAGCGCTTGCTACGGACAGCGTCGTTTCACGACGACATGCTGGGCCAATGATTGTCAACGAAGACGGGACCGTTATCGGTCGCAAAGACAACGACGACGAGACAGATGTCTCCTTCCTGGCTTCGAACCTCTCTGAACGGATCAAGGAAGGAGCCGCATCATGATCATCGACGGGTTGCAATGCGGTCACTTCGATCGCGCCGCTTTCGAAGCTCTCCTGGCAGGGGATGTGGGCGGCGTCGTCAATACCTGCGGTTTCTGGGAGGGTGCCGTTGAATCCATGGATTCAATAGGTCGTTGGCGCGACCTCGTTCGAGACAACGCCGACATCGCTGAGATCGCTCTTACGGCTCGTGATATCACCCGCATATCGCAATCGGGCAAGCTCGCGATCATCATGGGTTTCCAGAACGCCAACCTTTTTGAAGGTCGCATCCGCTTCGTGGAGATGTTCGCCGAACTCGGCGTACGCGTCGTGCAACTGACGTACAACAATCAGAACGAGCTCGGCGGCTCCTGCTACGAAGCGGAGGATTCCGGTCTGGCCCGCTTCGGTAAGGAAGTGGTCCGCGAGATGAATTCGGCCGGAATCCTTGTCGATTGCAGCCATGTCGGCGACCGAACCACCTTGGACGCAATCAAAGTGTCCGAAAAACCGATCGCTGTGACGCATGCCAACGCGCAGTCGCTTTTCATGCACAAGCGTAACAAGTCGGATGATGTCATTCGTGCATTGAAAGACACGGGCGGCGTCATCGGCTGTGCAGCTTATCGGAACATCACCGGGGACGAGTACTGCGCCTCCATCGAGGCGTGGTGCACGATGGTCGCTCGCACCGTGGATATCGCCGGCATCGACTCGGTCGCAATCGGCACCGACAAGAGCCACAACTTCACCGCGCCCGACTACGCGTGGATGCGCAAGGGCCGCTGGACTCGGGGTGAGGACTACGGCGCGAGTGCTGCCGGCAAACCGCTCAAGGCTGCGCCGCCGGAGTGGTTCACGAAGATAGAGGACATCCGCGTCATTCCGGACGGGCTACGTGCCGTCGGCTTCTCTGAAGCCGAGGTGGCGCAGATCACCCACGGCAACTGGCTAAGGCTTTACGAAGCCACATTCAGAAAATCATAAGAGAGGAGAACAGAATATGACAACAATCATGACGCCAAACCGTCGCCGGTTCCTGCAGACGGCCGGAGCGGCGATCACAGCTTCGCTTGCCGCCCCGTATGTCGTGCGAGCACAGGACAAGGTTCTTTATGTCAATACCTGGGGTGGGCCCTGGGAAACGGCCGCCAAGACACATCTGATCGAGCCATTCACGACGGAGACCGGCATCCAGGTCAAGACCGTGTCGCCCGTCTCCTTTGCCAAGCTTGCCCAACAGGTCAAAACCGGCACCTACGAGTTCGACGTCACTACGCTTGGCGCCGGTGAACTTGTACGTGCCAATCAGGCTGGGATCATTGAAGAACTGCAGGCTCCCTACGAGGGCGGCCTGTTCGAGAATGGTGCTGCTTCCCATGCATTCGCCACGGTTATCGCTTGGCGTACCGACAAATATAAGGAGGCGCCGAAGACCTGGGCCGATTTCTGGGACGTAGAGAAGTTCCCCGGCGGCCGCTCTCTCCAGCGCTACCCCTCACGCGTGATCCCGCTCGCTCTGCTGGCCGACGGCGTGGCCCCGAAGGATCTTTATCCGCTAGACGTCGATCGTGCGTTCAAGTCACTGGACAAGATCAAGCCGCATGTGCGGGTGTGGTGGACAGCCGGTGCTCAATCGACGCAGATCCTGCGTGATGGAGAGGTGGACATGATCGGTATCTGGCATGGCCGCTACTTCGAGGCTGAAAAGGCAGGTGCGCCGGTTGCGATGACCTGGAACCAGGGCGAAATCGAGCGCGCCTACTGGGTGGTCGCCAAGAATACCCCAAACCTCGACAATGCCAGGAAGTTTGTAGAGTTCGCAACGAGCGCTGAGCCGCTTGCAGGCTTCTCCAAGGCTGCAGACTACGGCCCGTTGAATCCGGCGTCGAATGAGTTCGTCAGCCCCGAGGATGCCAAGCGCATGCCGACTTCGCCTGATAACTACAAGCTGACCTTCGAACAGGACATGGCGAACTTCGGAATCGATCCGGCAGAACTTGCAGAGCGGTTCGAGGAGTGGGCAGCGAGCTAAAACTCGCTCAACCAATCCATCTCAACCAAAACGGCATCGCCCCCGGCGATGCCGCTTCGACCTAGCGAGCCATAAGAAGGGAAGCCAATGGGCTCAAGCCTCTCAAGATTGACGGAAAAGACCAATGTCTGGCCGTGGCTTCTACTGGCGCCGCTCGGCATATACATGCTGATCTTCTTCGTCGTTCCGCTCGTCGATGTGGCGATCATGAGCGTTACTGATCCTCGTCTTTCTCTTGTGAACTACGAGAGGGTTCTGACAGGCGCGCTTTACCAGCGCGTGTTTCTCAACACCTTCCTTACCGCCGCTTTCGTGACAGTTTGCTGCCTGGCGGTCGGTTACCCGCTCGCCTACCTCATGGCGCATTCCAAGCCGCGCACGGCTATGTTCATCCTTTTGCTCGTGACCATGAGCTTCTGGACCAGCTTTCTGGTGCGAACCTACTCTTGGATGGTCCTGCTCGGTAACAATGGCCCTTTGATCGCTCTTCTGCAGATGATCGGAATAGATGACACGCCTCAGCTACTCTTCACGCGCTTCTCTTCGACGCTCGCGATGGTGCACATCCTCGCGCCCTACATGATCATGAATATCTTCTCGGTCATGAAAAAGATCGATCCGGCTTTGATCCGGTCAGCAGAGAGTCTCGGTGCCCGCGGCTGGTCGCTCTTCAGGCACGTTTATTTGCCCCTGACCGCCCCAGGCATTGCCAATGGTTCCGTTCTGGTCTTCGTCATCTGCCTCGGCTTCTATGTGACGCCAGTTCTGCTTGGTAGCCCGCGCGAGCAGATGATCGCAGGTCTCATCGGTCACCAGATCGACGAGTTCCTGGCCTTCGGGATGGGCTCGGCGATGGCCATGGTCCTCCTGTTCATCACCTTCGTGATCCTCACCATCTATCACCGCCGCTTCGGCCTCGACAAACTCTGGGGGTGATGACTCATGAACACGTTCATGCGCTGGGCCGGCATCCTGGTCACTATCTTCATTGCAGCACCACTGGTGATCGTTGTACCCATGTCGTTCTCGAGTGCAAGTTCGCTGCAGTTCCCGCCACCGGGCTATTGGCTTGGCTACTACCGCGCTTACTTCACCGATCTCGACTGGTTGATTCCGACATGGAATAGCATCGTTATCGCCTCGGCGACGACCTTGCTGACAATGCTGCTTGTGGTGCCCGCCACGTTTGCCCTTGTGCGCCACAAGTTCCGCGGAAAAAGCGTCGCCGACCTGATGATGCTGATGCCGTTAGCCGTGCCTCACATCGTCATGGCTGTTGGATACTACTCGTACCTGGGTGATCTCGGGCTGGTCCACAGTCACATGGGAGTCATTCTGGCTCACACATGCCTTTCGGTTCCTATCGCGTTCCTGGTGCTTTCCGCCAACCTGAAAGGCTTCGACAGAAATCTTGAACGAGCGGCGTTGAGCCTCGGGGCCAGTCCCACCAAGACGTTCATTCACGTTACCTTGCCGATCCTGCGACCGGGCCTGATCATCAGCGCGCTATTCGCCTTTGTTCAGTCGTTCGACGAGACGGTTGTCGCAATCTTCATCTCCGGGCGGAACGCCGAAACCCTGCCGAGAAAGATGTTCGATAGCATCCGGCAGGAGGCTGATCCCGTAATTGCGGTTATCTCGACGTTGCTGTTCTTCCTCGTGCTGGTTGGCATTGCAGCTCCCTACTTTATCAGCGCCCTTCGCAGCCGCGCCCCCAAGCCAAGCCGTTCACCTGCCGGCGCACACTGAGTTTCCAAGGACCTTCCGATGACGAGCTATCTTGAACTTTCCAGTATCACCAAGTCCTACGGGAACTTCACGGCGTTGGACAACGTGAGCCTGTCCGTCGAGAAGGGAGAGTTTGTAACGTTTCTCGGGCCTAGCGGCTCCGGAAAAACTACGACCCTGATGATCGTTGCCGGTTTCGAAAAGGCAAGCGGCGGCAGCGTCCAGGTTGGAGGACGATCGATCTCGGAACTCGCCCCGCACGAGCGCAATATCGGCATTGTCTTCCAGAACTATGCTCTTTTTCCCCATAAGACTGCGGCGGAGAACGTGTACTTCCCGCTACAGATGCGGGGTGTAAGCCGTGGAAAGGGACTCCGTCAGGCCGAAGAGATGCTTTCCCTTGTCGGATTGAAGGGGTTCGGCCACAGGCATCCAAAGGAGCTTTCAGGCGGTCAACAGCAGCGCGTTGCCCTTGCGCGGGCTCTTGTGTTCGAACCCTCGTTGTTGCTGCTCGACGAGCCGCTCGGCGCGCTTGACAAAAACCTGCGTGAACAGATGCAGATCGAGATCAAGCGCATTCAGCGCAGTCTCGGTGTCACCACGATCTTCGTTACCCACGATCAGTCAGAAGCCATGTCGATGTCTGACCGGATCGTCGTGTTCGAGAAAGGTCGGATCGAACAGTGTGCCGCACCGCTCGACATCTATCACCGTCCACAGACGTCTTTTGTCGCTGCATTCATAGGTGAAAGTAACCTCATCCCGGCAACGGTCGCGAATGCCGCAGCCCGGATGGCCGAAAACCCTGTGCTTGGATCCTTCCAGTATGCGGGCGCTGATAACCCGCTGACAGATGGTCAGGCCGTGACACTGCTGATCCGTCCTGAACACATCAAGCTGTCTCGTAACCCGGTCGAAAATCGAAAGAACGTTCGCATGATTGTCGATACGATCGTCAACTATGGCGACAACGCGCTTGTGATCGGCAGAGCCGGAGACATCCCGATGCGCGTAAGGGTGTTGGGCGCAGACGTGGTCATCATCAAGGAAGGCGAAGAATGCTGCATCAGTTGGACGCCTGACTCCGTTTTCGTCATCACCAAGTAGAAGATACAGGCCTGTTCCATGACCCCAGACTTTTCATCGATCATCGAGCGCTTTGGTGTTGGCAAACGCGGGAGCCTTGCTGTTGTCCACGGCGGCACAGGCTATTTCGCCTGTACGCCCCAGGCTCCCTATGATGGTTCGCTTACCGCGGCAGAGCAGACGCGCCAGCTACTCGCCAAGGCCGAGGGCCGTTTGGCCGAGATCGGCAGCGCCAGGGAGGGTTTGATTTTCTGTGCGATCATCCTCGCGAACATGCAGGATTACGCTGCGGTGAACGAAGTATGGGACGAGTGGGTAGCCGGCATCGCTCCGCCTGCCCGTGCCTGCTTCGAGGCAAAGCTCGCCAGCCCGGACCTCAAGGTCGAGATGATCATGATCGCCGCCACGAAGGCGGCGTGATCAGACCACGGCGGCTTCGATAACGAACGGGCCCTTTCGGGAAAGGGCTGCGGTATAGAGCTTTACGAACTCAGCCGTGTTCGTCGCTCGGCCGGATTCGACACCAAGACCTTTGGCCAGAGAGCACCAGTCGAGCTGGGGCTGGTCGAGGTCGAGCATCTTGCGCGCATTCACGCCGTAGGAGTTCACGCCGACGTTCGTCATCTCGCCTTGCAGGATGCGATAAGCATTATTGGCATAGATGATGGTGACCACATCGAGGTTCTCGCGCGCCTGCGTCCAGAGCCCCTGAACCGTGTACATTCCGCTGCCATCTGCCTGCATGGCGACCACTTTGCGATCAGGCGCACCGATTGCCGCGCCCGCCGCAAGCGGAATACCTATCCCGATCGAGCCCCCTGTAATGGGCAGATGGTCATGCGGAGGGAGACCGGGAGAAAGTGCGGGATACTGACCGATCGAGGTGAGGGCTTCATCGATGACGATGGCATTCTCAGGTAGATACCGTGCGATGGCCAAGCTGATCGCGTCCGGGGTCAAAGCCCCGTCAGGAACGTGGATGTCGCCTTGGCGGAAGGCGTTCGAACTGAACGGAGCATTCGGAGCAACGCCCAGGCCATCGGCCAGAGCCTCTAGAGAGGCTGCCAGATCATGCTCATGTTCCGCAAGTTGGACCACCTCGCAGTCCGGTGGCAGCGTGGTGCTCGGCTTGCCCGGATAGGCGAAAAATGTCACGGGCCGTTGCGGGCCGATACAGATAGCAACCTCGAAGGGCTTCAGTGTCTCGACGGCCAGGTCGATATTGTAGGGGATTGGCCTGACGAATGCACGGCCCGCGCCGCGCGCGCCGCGGTCTGACTGCACCGAGAACAGCGAAGCACCGGTTGCAGCAGCAATCCGTCCTGCCGTTGCAAGCGGCCTTTCGCGCAATGCGCGGCCGCCGAGGATGATGACCGTACGTTTGCCGCTCTTCAAGGCTGCAACTGCCGCCTTCAACGCGGCATCGTCCAGCGCGGGAGGAGCAGGAACGGAGGCCGGCGATAGCGCTTCGGGCGATACCTCGCCCCACGCCGCGTCCGCGGGCAGGATCATGGTGGAAACACCACGCCGTGCTATCGCCGCAGCGACACCCTCTTCCGTGCAGCGACGGATATCCTGCGGTCCTGCCGCGCGGCCAACCCAGTGTGACATCGGGCGCGCGAGGCTCTCGATATCGCTGGTCAGCGGCGCGTCATACTGCAGGTGGTACGATGCATGGTCCCCGACGACGTTCAAGATCGGCGTTCTGGCGCGGCGGGCGTTGTGCAGGTTGGCAAGACCGTTCGCGAGACCTGGACCGAGATGCAGCAGCGTCGCGGCCGGTTTATCTGCCATCCGCGCGTAGCCGTCCGCCATGCCCGTCACCACCCCTTCGGAAAGGCCAAGAACGCAACGCATTTCCGTCTTGCGGTCGAGCGCCGCGACGAAATGCATCTCCGACGTGCCGGGATTGGCGAAGCAGACATCAACGCCGTTCACCAGCAGGACGTCACAGAGCATATCGGCGCCGTTCATGCGCTTTCCTTTCCGGTTGCTATTGGCGATCAGGCAGCAGTCGCCGTTGCGGCGTCCGAGAATGCCGCTTCGATCGACGCCTCAAGAATGACGAGACCTTCCACGAGCACATCCCATTCAATTGTCAGCGGCGGCAGCAACCGGATCACATTCAGGCGTGTTCCGCAAGAAAGGAGGATCAGGCCGCGCGCTTCGGCCTCGGCGACGATACGATTGGTTATATCGGGTGCGGCAGCCTTTGATTGGCGGTTCTCGACTAACTCGAATGCCACCATCGCACCAAGCCCGCGG
>JAEYTV010000530.1 GCA_023433855.1 Pseudomonadota bacterium
CCGCGGGCTGAACGTCACTTGACACCGTGACACTTCCACGGCAATATCGTTCGTATACAAACGAATTACGAGGCCAACCATGACCGAAGGCGCTGTTGCATCCGATATGCATGCGGTCTCGGGGACGGCGCCAGCCTTCCCCATTCCGGACAACGTGTTTGCAGAAAAAGTCATCGCTGTCGAACATTTCACCGACCGCCTGTTCCGTTTCCGCATCACCCGGCCTGCGAGCTTCCGCTTTCGCTCCGGCGAGTTCGTCATGATCGGGCTCCCCAATGCCGAGAAACCCGTGTTTCGCGCGTATTCGATCGCAAGCCCGGCCTGGGACGACGAGATCGAATTCTTCTCGATCAAGGTGCCGGACGGCCCACTGACCGAATACCTGCAGAAGATCCAGCCCGGCGACACTGTCCTGATGCGCAAGAAGCCGACCGGCACGCTTGTCCTCGATGCTCTGCTGCCCGGCAAGCGGCTTTATCTCCTTTCAACCGGCACGGGGGTCGCACCATTCGCAAGCCTGGTCCGCGACCCCGAGACCTACGAGAAATTTCAGGAGGTAGTACTGATCCAGACCTGCCGCGAGGTGGATGAACTCGCCTATGCCACGCGTCTGGTAGACGATCTTTCAGGCGATCCCCTGGTCGGCGAACTGGTCGAAGGCCGATTGAGCATTTTCACCAGCACGACACGCGAGGCATCTCCGCGCATGGGGAGGATCACGGACCTGATGAGCAGCGGCGAGTTCTTCGAGATGACGGGGCTGCCGCCGATCTCGGCCGAGGTGGACAGGGCGATGATCTGTGGTTCGATGGCGATGATCAAGGATACGGCCGCCCTGCTCGAGCGCTTCGGACTGGTCGAGGGCGCGAACAACAAACCGGCGACCTTCGTCCTGGAGCGCGCGTTCGTCGGGTGAAGGCAACAGCCTTCCCGCGAAGTACTTTCCGACAAGTCGCCTGAACCCGACGGCCGGCATGGATCAACGCCTTGTGCCTGCCACGACGGGAGAAAACCGTCGCGGCTCATCCTCCTGCGGCAGCATGCCCTCTGATCCGCCTCACGGTCCCATGCAAGTCGTCCCATGGCCGTTCTTCCGGCGCAAATCTTGCCCGGAGATAGGCGGCGAGATCGGCAACCTGGCGGTCGCTGAAGCTTGCCGCAAACCCGGGCATGGACATGACCTCCAGATCCCTGGCATCTGCCCGCTCCGTCAGGATTGCAGGTGCCTGCATGCCACCGAGGATCGCTGCGATGACATTGTCCGGCTGCGGAGCTGTCAGGTTGGTGTTGAACGCAAGGCTCGCGAGCGGCGATCTCCCCTCATGGCAGGAGATACACGCCCCTTCGAACAGCCGGGCCCCGGCAGGCGAAGTATTCAGCGCATCGGCTTTGGCGGCATTGGCGGCTGCAAGCCGTGCTTGCTTCTGTGTCGCAGCGTCCTCCGCGGACACCGGCTCGCCCATGCTGGCGAGGTAATCGGCCATTGCGGCAATATCCTCGTCGGGCAATGCCGACAGCGACTTCACCACCTGCGCCATCGGCCCGCCGGCGCTGCCGTGATCCCCCGAATGGCCGGTGCGCAGATAGTCAAACAAGGCTGCGCGGGTCCAGCCGATCGGGCCCGCTCCTTTCCCCTTGATCGCCGGCGCGAACCATCCGTCGGCATGACCACCCGCGAGATGCGCAACGCCTCGCTTCTCCGCGCCCAGGGCATTTCGCTCCGTATGGCAGGCGGAACAATGGCCGAGTGTTTCCACCAGGTAAGCGCCGCGGTTCCATGACGCCGTCTTGGACTGGTCGGCGCGGAAGGGCCGAGGATCAAGATAAAGCGCATTCCAGCCCGCAAGCAGCCCGCGGATATTGAAGGGAGGCTTGAGCTTCGTCTCGGGCGGGCCCGCAGTTGTCGGCGTCCCCGACATCATGAAGGCATAGAGAGCCTGAATATCCGACTCGTCCGCGCCGGCGAACGAGGTGTACGGATGCACGGGGTAAAGGTGGTGCCCGTCACGCGAGACCCCCTCACGCATAGCCCGTGCGAAAGCCGGATAGGACCAGTTCCCGATGCCATGAACCGGATCTGGAGAGATGTTGGTGGCATAGACGGTCCCAAAGGGGGTTTCGAACGCGCGACCGCCGGCAAAGGGGGTGCCATCCGGCCCGGCGTGACAGGTGTCGCACGCTGCTGCTGCGGCCACCAGCCTGCCCTTCTCGATCGTCGCGGCACTGAAAACACCCGGATCGGGACGGGGAATGGGCGGAAACGCGCTTCGCAGGGGCGATGCAAGCGTAATCCCACCCGCGATCGCTCCGGCAATTCCGGCAACGGCAAGGGGCAGTCTCCACCACCTTCCCATCTTCGGACCGCTCACCGGCGGTGGAGGCAGCAATTCGCCGCGCTGCTCCCGTAGAGCTGCGAGCACCCTGTCGGGCGTCAGCGGCAGCTCCCGGAACCGCAAACCCGTCGCGTCATAGACGGCGTTGACGATCGCGGCCGCACTCGGAACGGAAGCCGATTCCCCGGCGCCCAGCGGATCGTCGTCGGGCCGCGGAAGCATCAATACATCGATGTCCGGCACCTCCGGGAAGGTGATGATCGGATAGCCGCCCCATTCGACGCTCTCCACCTTTGCACCGTCGAAGCTGACCTTCTCCTTCAGCACCCGGCTGAGCGACTGGATGACATTCCCGTGAATCTGGTGCTTCACTCCGTCCGGATTGATCATCAATCCGGAATCCTGTCCCACGGTCACCTTGGTGACGGCGATTTCGCCGGTCTTCTTATTGACCGCGACATCCGCGACCCAGGCAGACCAGGCAGCTGCTACACCGGGGAACTTGCCATGGACATACACAGCATAGGCAAACCCGCGCCCATAAAGGAGGTCGCCCTCTCCTCCTTCACTCCCCGGACGTGTGCGTGGCGTCCACTTTGC
>JAEYTV010000560.1 GCA_023433855.1 Pseudomonadota bacterium
CGGCTGGGGTGTGGTCTTCTCTGACGCGACGATGGTTTCCATGCGCGCCTGGGACCCGGAAAGTGCGGCCGAGATCGAGGACGCGTTCAATCACTGGGACGATATTGAGCTGCTCTTCAAGGGCACGCGGCAGCGCACCTCCGGTCATGGCTTTGTCGGCATCGGTCGCAAGAAGCTCCTGAACATCCTGCAGCGCCGCTGCGAGGCGCTTGGCGTCGAACTTGTCTTCGAAACCGATGCGAACGGCGATCTCGATTATCCGGATGCCGACCTGATCATCGCCTCTGACGGCTTCAATTCGAAGATCCGCAACCGCTATCCGGAAGTCTTCGAACCGGACCTTGTCGTGCGCCCGAACCGGTACATCTGGCTTGGCACCAACAAACTCTTCGACGCCTTCACGTTCGATTTCCGCAAGACGGATCACGGCTGGTTCCAGGCGCATATCTACAAGTTCGATGACCAGACCTCGACTTTCATCGTCGAAACGACCGAGGAAGCCTATGAAAAGCACGGCCTCGGCCGGATGGATCAGCAGGAGTCTATCGACTTTTGCCAGGACCTCTTCTCCGAGGTTCTCGAAGGCTCCGAACTGATGACCAACGCGCGCCACCTGCGCGGTTCCGCCTGGCTGAATTTCAACCGCCTGATCTGCGGCAAGTGGAGCCATTTCAACGGCAATTCGCATGTCGTGCTGATGGGTGACGCCGCCCACACCGCCCATTTCGCGATCGGCTCCGGCACCAAGCTTGCGATCGACGACGCGATCGAGCTGACCAATCAGTTCAACAAGCTCGGACATACGAACGACAAGATCTCGGCCGTTCTGGAAGCTTACGAGGAGATCCGCCGCGTCGATGTCGCCCGCATCCAGAATGCGGCTCGCAACGCCATGGAATGGTTCGAGGTTGTCGGCCGTCGTTATGCCGATACGCTGGAGCCGGAACAGTTCATGTATTCCATGCTGACCCGCTCGCAGCGTATCAGCCACGAAAACCTGCGCCTGCGGGACCCGGTCTGGCTCGAAGGCTACGAACGCTGGTTCGCGAAGAAGAACGGCATCGACGTGAGCGGCAACGGCCGCACTCTGCCCCCGATGTTCACGCCATACTCGCTGCGCGGGACCGCACTGCCAAACCGCATCGTCATGTCGCCCATGGCCATGTACTCCGCGAAAGACGGGCTGCTGGACGATTTCCACCTCGTCCATCTCGGCTCCCGTGCGCTCGGCGGCGCCGGTCTCGTTTTCGCGGAAATGACCTGCGTCTCGCCGGATGCCCGCATCACGCCGGGCTGCCTCGGTTTGTGGAACGACGAGCAGGCGGCCGCCTGGAAGCGTTTCGTCACCTTCGTCCATGAGAACTCCGCCGCCAAGGTCGGCATCCAGCTCGGCCATGCGGGCCGCAAGGGTTCGACCAAGGTCGCCTGGGAAGGCATGGACCAGCCGCTCGAGGACGGAGGTTGGCGTCTGATTTCCGCTTCGGCGCTTCCCTATCTCAAGAACAGCCAGGTCCCGAAGGCCATGGACCGCGCCGACATGGACCGTGTGAAAACCGATCACGTCCGCGCTGCAAGATATGCAGCCGAGGCCGGCGCCGACTGGCTGGAACTGCACTGCGCCCACGGGTACCTGCTGTCCAGCTTCCTGTCACCGCTGACGAACATCCGCAACGATGAGTATGGAGGCAGCCACGAAAACCGGGCCCGCTACCCGCTCGAAGTCTTCAAGGCAATCCGGGAAGTCTGGCCGATCGACAAGCCGATCTCCGTGCGTCTCTCCTGCCACGACTGGTTCGAAGGCGGCAATACGCCGGAAGACGCGGCCATCTATGCGCAGATGTTCAAGGATGCCGGAGCCGACCTGATCGACTGCTCGTCGGGCCAGGTATGGAAGGAAGAGAAGCCGGTTTATGGCCGCCTCTTCCAGACGCCGTTCTCCGACAAGATCCGCAACGAGATCGGCATTCCGACGATCGCCGTCGGGGCGATCTCCGAAGCCGACCATGCCAATTCGATCATCGCGGCCGGCCGCGCCGATCTCTGTGCCGTCGCCCGTCCCCATCTGGCCGACCCTGCCTGGGTTCTGCACGAAGCGGCAAAAATCGGGCTGACCAGCATCCCATGGCCGAAGCAGTATTATTCCGGCAAGTCGCAGTACGAGACGAACCTCGCCCGCGCTGCCGCGGCAGCCGCTCCTCCGGCGGTCGGCCCTGCAGCGGCGGTAAAATAGGGATCGTGTAATGAACGACGCGATTTCGACCAGGCTCGGCAACCGTCATGCCCTCGTCACCGGCGCCGGCTCGGGCATCGGTGCGGCGATCGCAACGGCGCTGGTGGAAGCTGGCGCCCGCGTCACGCTGGCCGGTCGCCGGTCAGAACCGCTGGAAGCGCTCGCTTCCACTCTTGACCGCGACAGGGTCTTCGTCGCCGCCGGTTTCGACGTCACGGATGCCGGCGCGATCATTTCGGGCCTTGCCAGAGCGCGCGATGCTTTCGGCCCCGTTTCCATTCTCGTCAACAATGCGGGCGAAGGGCCAAGTGCCCCCTTCGAGAAGACTTCGCTTGAGATGTGGACCCGGGTCATGGCGGTTGATCTCACGGGTGTTTTCCTGGTGACCCAGGCGGTTTTGCCGGACTTGAAGGCCCACGGTGCCGGCGCCCGCATCATCAACATCGCGTCGACGGCGGGTCTGACCGGTTACGCCTATGTCTCCGCCTATGTCGCCGCCAAGCACGGCGTCGTCGGGCTCACGCGTTCGCTGGCGCTCGAGCTTGCAAGGACGGGCATCACGGTCAACGCCGTTTGTCCCGGTTTTACCGACACGCCGCTGATTGCACGTTCGGTCGAGACGATTGTTGCGAAGACCGGGCGGACAGAAGACGAGGCGTTGAAGGAATTCGCCAAGAGCAATCCGCAGGGACGGCTGGTCAAGCCGGAGGAGGTCGCAGACGCAGTTCTGTGGCTGGCATCGCCCGGGGCGGCATCGGTCAATGGACAGACAATCGCAGTTGCGGGCGGGGAGGTATTGGCAGGATGAGCGTTGAACCGACGTCGATGGCAGGGCACCTGACCCCGTTCAAGGACTATAAGCCAAAGCACTTTCTCTGGACAGTCAGCGAAAACGGCCGCATCGCGACGCTTCGGCTGAACCGTCCGGACCGCAAGAACCCGCTGACATTCGAAAGCTATGCGGAGCTTCGCGATCTTTTCCGCAACCTGGTCTACGCATCCGATATCCGCGCCATCGTGCTGACCGGTGCCGGCGGCAATTTCTCCTCCGGCGGCGACGTCTTCGAAATCATCGAGCCGCTGACGCATATGTCGATGCCGGATCTCCTAGCTTTCACCCGCATGACCGGCGATCTCGTGAAAGCGATGAAGAAGTGCCCGCAGCCGATCGTTGCTGCCGTCGACGGAATCTGCGTCGGCGCCGGCGCGATCCTCGCCATGGCATCGGACATCCGGGTTGCAACTCCGGAGGCCAAGACCGCATTCCTCTTCACCCGCGTCGGCCTTGCCGGTGCTGATATGGGCGCCTGCGGGATCCTGCCGCGCATTATCGGGCAGGGTCGCGCTGCCGAACTGCTGTTCACAGGCCGCACCATGACCGCGCGCGAAGGCGAAGCCTGGGGCTTCTACAATACGATCCATCCGGGCGACGTCCTGGAAGACGAAGCGATCAAGCTCGCCCATTCGCTGGCGGACGGTCCGTGGTTTGCCCATACGATGACCAAGACCATGCTCAACCAGGAATGGGCGATGGGAATCGACGAGATGATCGAGTCGGAAGCCCAGGCCCAGGCGGTCTGCATGGCCACCAAGGATTTCCGCCGCGCCTTCGAAGCCTTTGCCGAAAAGCGCAAGCCGACGTTCGAGGGCAACTGATGGCCGCTCCGAGCACCCTTCAGGGGCCGGGCCGGGATTGTCTCGACTGGCCGTTTTTCGACGAAAGCCACCAGGCGCTCGCCGATAAGCTCGACGCCTTCGCAGCGTCTGGCGCGCTCGCCGGCATCGATCATTCGGATACGGATAGTGCCTGCCGGAAGATCGTGAAGGCGCTAGGCGAGGCCGGCCTGCTGGATGCCGCGACCGGCGCCGGCGGCAGCCGGCCTGTCGACAGCCGCGCCGCATGTCTTACCCGCGAGACGCTGGCCTGGCATCATGGCCTCGCCGACTTTGCCTTCGCGATGCAGGGTCTCGGCACCGGGGCGATCGGCCTTTCCGGTTCCGAAGAGCTTCGCCGGACAGTGCTGCCCAAGGCGCAGTCGGGCGAATGGATTTCGGCGTTCGCATTGTCCGAAAAGGACGCGGGTTCGGATGTGGCCGCCATGGCCTGTGCCGCCCGCAAGGATGGCGACCACTACGTTCTCAATGGCGAAAAGACCTGGATCTCCAATGGCGGCATAGCCGACGTCTACACGGTCTTCGTTCGCACAGGAGAAGCGCCCGGTACGCGCGGCATCTCCGCGTTCATCGTCTTTGCAGACGATCCGGGCTTCTCCATCGTCGAGCGCATCGACGTGATCGCCCCGCATCCCCTGGCGACGATTCGCTTCGAGAACTGCCGCATCCCGGCTTCGCGTCTGCTCGGAAGCGCCGGCGAAGGCTTCAAGATCGCCATGCGGACGCTCGATATTTTCCGCGCCTCGGTCGCGGCCGCCGCACTCGGCTTCGCCAGACGCGCGCTGGATGAAGCCGTCGCTTATGCCAGGGCGCGGCCGATGTTAGGCAATCGCCTTTCCGATCTGCAACTGACCCAGGCGGCCTTCGGCGATATGGCGGCGCAGATCGATGCTGCCGCCCTGCTCACCTATCGCGCCGCCTCGCGGCGCGACGTTCAGGGCCTGCCCACCACCAAGGAAGCCGCGATGGCCAAGATGGTGGCAACCGAGAACGCTCAATCCGTCATCGACCGTGCCCTCCAGATTTTTGGCGGCCGCGGCGTGAAGCGCGGAGAGATCACCGAGAGCCTCTATCGGGAGATTCGCGCGTTGCGCATCTATGAAGGCCCGACCGAGGTCCAGAAGCTCATCATCGCCCGCGAATTGTTGAAGGCATGAGCGCATGGCATATCCGAGACAGCATGTGGAGAGACAATATGCATACGATCCTGCAGCCTGAAGGTTGGGTAAAGCCGATAGGTTACGCCAACGGCGTCTCCGCCAACGGCCGCCAAGTCTTCGTGGGCGGGCAGATCGGCTGGAACGCCCAGTGCCGGTTCGAAACGGACGATTTCGTCGGGCAGGTCAAGCAGACACTTGAAAATGTCGTGGCCGTCCTTGCAGAAGCCGGCGCCGGACCTCAACATATTACCGCCATGACCTGGTATTTCACAGACAAGGCCGAATATCTCAGAAACCTGAAAGGGATCGGCCAGGTCTACCGGGACGTGATTGGCAAGCACTTCCCGGCCATGGCAGCAATGCAGGTCGTGGCACTGGTGGAAGACCGCGCCAAGATCGAGATCCAGGCCACCGCCGTCATTCCGGAATAGTTGCAGTCGGAGTCATCCCATGAGCGACGTTCGCAGCTTCTCCGCAACGGTTTCATCAACGACCCGAGAGGGGGTGCTGGTCGTCACGATCGATAATGCGCCGGTCAACGCCACATCGGCTGACGTCCGATGCGGCCTCGAAAAGGCCCTCGCCCATGCCGAAACGACGACGGATGTAAGTGCCGTCATCATCACCGGCGCTGGGAAAACCTTTATCGGCGGCGCCGATATCAAGGAATTCGGCAAGCCCGTCGTGGAGCCGACGCTTCCGGGGGTCATCGAAACGATCGAAAACCTGTCCAAGCCGGTTGTCGCGGCCCTGAACGGCGCAGCCCTGGGGGGCGGGCTGGAAGTCGCCCTCGCCTGTCACTACCGCATCTCGTCTGCGACCGCGCAGGTCGGGCTGCCGGAAGTAAAGCTTGGCATCGTGCCCGGCGCCGGCGGCACACAGCGCCTGCCGCGCCTGATCGGCATTCCTGCCGCGCTGGACCTCATCACCTCAGGGCGTTCGGTGAGAGCGCAGGAGGCATTATCGCTCGGCATTGTCGATGAGATTGCCTCTGAGGACCTGGTTGCGGCGGCCGTTGCGACGGCTCGGGAGCTTCCCGGCAAGCCGCTTCGCCGCACCCGCGAGATGACGATAGCAGTTGCCGATCCAGCCGACATCGAAAAGGCTTCGGCAAGGATCCTCGCCAAGGCGCGCGGCCAGAAGGCTCCGGCCGAAGCAGTTCGGCTCGTTACATCGTCAACCCGCCCGTTCTTGGAAGGCTTAGCGGATGAGCGTGCGACATTCCTCGCGCTTCGCGACAGCCGCGAGGCTGCCGCACTGCGCCATGTTTTTTTCGCCGAACGGGAATCCTCCAAGGTCGAGGGGCTGGAAGGCGTCGATCCGAGACAGGTCAGCACAATCGGGATCTGTGGTCTCGGCCTTATGGGCAGCGGGATTGCCGTTGCAGCCTTGGGAGCCGGCTATGCAGTGATCGGCCTCGATCAGACCGCCGAAGCAGCCGAGAAGGGCCACCAACGGATCGTAGGCCTGCTCGAGCGCAATCTTTCCTCCGGCCGCCTCGATCAGCAGGGTTTCGACTCTCAGGTGTCGAGGCTGTCGGTGACAGCGGCGGACGCCGACCTCGCGCCCTGCGACCTCGTGACCGAGGCTGTCTTCGACGACTTTGACGTCAAGGTCGGACTGTTCCAGCGCCTCGACAAGGTGGTCAGGACGAATGCGGTGCTCGCCACCAATACCAGCTACCTGAACCCTGATGAGATCGCCGCGGCGACGGCCCATCCCGAACGCGTTCTCGGCATGCATTTCTTCTCGCCCGCTCATGTAATGCGGCTAATGGAGGTTGTCCGCTGCGCAAGAACGGCACCGGACGTCCTGGCCACCGGCCTGGCGGTCGCCAGAAAACTGAGGAAACTGCCCGTCGTCACCGCTGTCACCGAGGGTTTCATCGGCAACCGCGTCTTTTCCGCCTATCGTCGCGAGGCCGAATTCCTGTTGGAAGACGGCGCCCTGCCGCACGAGATCGACGCGGCGCTGGAGGACTACGGTTTCCCGATGGGGCTGTTTGCCGTCTACGACATGGCCGGCCTTGAAATCGCCTGGGCGCGTCGGAAACGTCAGGCAGCCACCCGCAATCCGTCCGAGCGCTATGTCGAGATCGCCGATTCGCTCTGCGAAGCAGGCCGTCTGGGGCAAAAGACCGGGCTTGGCTGGTATGCCTATGGCGACGGCAAGCGGAAGGTCGATCCGGAAGTTACGACGATCATCGAGGCCGCCCGCGCGAAGAAAGGCATCACCCCGCGCCATTTCTCGAAGGACGAGATCCAGAAGCGGATGCTGAAGGCTATGGCCGACGAAGGCGAGGCGCTGCTCGCCGAAGGCATCGCAGCCCGACCAGGCGATATCGATCTCGTCATGATCAACGGCTACGGTTTCCCGGCCCATAAGGGCGGGCCAATGTTCGCTCGTAGCTGATCTGCAGACCTGCTTGCCGGACGAGGTAGGTCGGGGACACAACGCTCTGCCGCCGCGGAGGCGCAACGCCGGCGCCGCGGCCCCATCGCTGGCAGCCGGGCAGCTGTCTTTTGAGACCTTGCTGCCGATCCTCCGTGGCTCGACATATGTAGCGTGTCTGACCTCTTTCTTTCGTGACCAACCTGTTATTGGATGGGATTGAGCGTCGCCTGGTGGCGGCGACGGATCACGGCCTGGTCAACCGGAGAAAAGCAGGAGAAATGCATGACCCGCAGTGACGTCGTCGTGGTGGGAGCCGGTTTCACGGGGCTTGTCGCCGCTGTCGAGCTTGCCAAGGCAGGCCTGACCGTCGAGGTGCTCGAGGCGCGCGACCGCGTCGGAGGCAAAGTGGAGTCCGCCGTCCTGCCGAATGGACGACGCATCGATACCGGAGGGCAGTTCTTCTGCAGGGACATGACCGAACTGACGGCGTTGGCGAAAGCTTGCGGGAAAACGCCCGCGATGACATTTGCCGATGGTGAGACCCTGATCGAACCAGCCATGGACCCTGCTGCGGGCCGGGAGCTTTGGGAGCAGGTCGACGCGTTGCGGAACAGAATGGGCGAAACGAACCTCGACGACCCGCATCTGGCTCGGCTGACCGTCGCCGACTGGGTTGCGCTTCAGGATGTTCCAGAACAGGTCGGACGCAATTTCCTGCGCATGGTGAAGGGGTTGTGGTGCCGATCACCGGACGAGATCGCATTCACATACCTTGCTTCGAACGACCGGCGCGTCACCAACACTCATCCCGAGATGGAGATGTTCCTCCCCGGGACAGCGCATGCCATGGCGGAAGAGCTTGCCGGGAAACTCTCCGGCCGGCTCAGGCTGAACAGCAAGGTCACAAGGATTGCCTATGGGGCGGAAGGCGTCGAGGTATGGGACGGAACAACACGGCTACTCGCCCGGCAGTTGAT
>JAEYTV010000571.1 GCA_023433855.1 Pseudomonadota bacterium
ATTCAGGACAATGCGCTGGCCGCTGCCGAGAACCTGATAACAGGCAACCCTGACATGACCGCAATCAATGCCACCGGTGAGCCAGCGCTGATGGGCGCTATCGCCGCTGTCGAGAGCCAAGGCAAGCAGTCAGGTGTCAAGATCTTTGGATGGGACCTCACAGCCCAGGCGATTGCAGGCATCGATGCGGGCTACGTGACTGCCGTCATCCAGCAGGATCCTTCTGCCATGGGCGCGGCCGCCGTTGACGCACTTAAGGCGATCGCCGATGGTGGAAGTGTTGAAAAAACGATCTCGGTGCCGATCACGATCGTCACGAAGGAGAATGTCGAGCCCTACCGGGCTGTCTTCAAATGAGATCAGAAGGACAGCATCCCAGCGCTGTCGGCACCGGGGGAGGGAATCTTCCCCCGGCTTCGAACGAACGCGCAGTTCGCCAGCCTCGCATTTCACTTCGAGGGATCGTTAAAACCTTCGGATCCCATCAGGCGCTCCGCGGGGTCGATCTGGATATCTACCCCGGTGAGTGCCTCGGCCTCGTTGGCGACAATGCGGCCGGAAAATCAACGCTGACCAAAGTCATCTCTGGCACATACATCCCGGACGGCGGGTCGATCTGGATCGACGGGCAGGACGTCCGCTTCAGCGGACCTGCCGATGCCCGCGATCGTAACATAGAAATGGTTTTCCAGGATCTCAGTTTGTGCGACCACGTCGATGTCGTGGGCAACCTGTTTCTAGGCCGCGAACTGACGAAAGGGCTCTTTCTGGATCGTGCCAGGATGATGACGGAGGCCCGCGCCATGCTGGACGCCCTGGAGATTCGGATCCCGCGTCTTGGAGCCAAGGTGGAAAAACTGTCAGGTGGACAGCGTCAGGCGATTGCTATCGCACGTGCGGCGTCCTTCAATCCGAAAGTCCTGATCATGGACGAGCCGACGTCGGCACTTGCCGTAGCCGAGGTGGAAGCGGTGCTCAACCTGATCAATCGCGTCAAAGCCAAGGGCGTCTCCGTCATCCTGATAACCCATCGCCTGCAAGACCTTTTCCGCGTCTGCGATCGTATCGCCGTGATGTATGAGGGCACCAAAGTTGCCGAGCGCGACATCGGCAAGACCGACCTGCAGGATCTGGTGCAGCTCATAGTCGGGGGGCAAAAGCATTGAGTCCCTATACCGAACGCGCAGCCGGATCGCCGGTCGCCGACTTCTTCTCCGAACACGCGCAGGTGCTGTCAATCACGGCGTTCTTTCTCGCGTGCCTGGTGTTCTTTTCCGCTACAACAGACACATTCCTTACGCTCGGCAACATCCTCAACGTGTTACGGCAGGCAGCTCCAATTCTCATTGTGGCTGTAGCCATGACGCTGGTAATCATCACGAGCGGTATCGATCTCTCGGTCGGCTCCCTGGTCGCGCTCGTCAATGCTGTCGCCGCGATTATCCTGGCCATGGGATATCCCTGGCCCGTTGTTGTGTTGGGCATGCTCGCTTTCGGCGGATTCATGGGCATCATACAGGGATGGTTTGTCGCATATCAGGGCATTCCGGCCTTCATCGTCACGCTTGCGGGGCTATCGATCCTGCGTGGCCTCGCGCTCTGGCTGACGCAAGGGTATTCGATCCCGATCAAGGATGTGCCGGGTTTCTTTGCACTGGGTCGCGGCGAACTTCTCGGTATACCCCTTCCGGCGTTGATCGCGGTCCTGGTCGCTGCAATCGGCTATGTCATCATCGCATATACGAAATACGGCCGGCAGGTCGTCGCCGTCGGCTCAAACCTGGAAGCTGCCCGGCGCGTCGGGATGCCCGCCAAATGGATCGTCGCCTCGGTCTACATGGTTTCGGGCGTCGCTTGTGCACTGGCTGGTCTACTTATTGCGGCGCGTCTTGGGTCTGGTTCCTCCAATGCCGCCGTTGGCTTCGAACTGCAGGTCATCGCAGCCGTTGTGCTCGGCGGTACATCCCTCATGGGAGGGCGGGGGAGCATCCTCGGAACAGTGCTGGGAACGCTGACCATCGCAGTTATTGGCAATGGGCTGATCCTCATGCACATCTCGCCCTTTTTCACCCAGATCGTCACCGGTGCAATCATCCTCGTGGCAATCTGGCTCAACACCAAGATCTTCACCACGAACTTCCGCTTCAGCGGCAAGAAGGTGTGAGGGGGGCGGCATGAGCGAACTTTCGCAAGCGCACATTCGCTCGGGCAAGGTCATGACGGTTGCGGGCGCTATCCCCGTTTCCGAACTCGGCTTAACCCTGATGCACGAGCATATCCTCAACGACTGCCGATGCTGGTGGCATGCGCCGAAGACGCCGGAGCGGCAATATCTGGCTGACAGCTTTGTCTGCATCGAGATCCTCGGCGAATTGCGTCAGGATCCATTCGTCAACAAGCATAACATCACACTGGATGACGAACCCTTGGCCATCACCGAACTCAAGGAATTTGCTAGGCATGGCGGCAATACGGTGGTCGAGCCGACCTGCCAGGGGATCGGCCGCGATCCGCGGGCGCTGCAGCGCATCTCCGGTGCCACCGGCCTCAACATCATCATGGGCGCCGGCTACTATCTCGGCTCTTCGCATCCAGCCAAGGTGGCGACGATGACGGTTGACCAGATTGCCGACGAGATTGTGGCTGAGGCAACGGTCGGCGTCGATGGCACCGACATCAAGGTGGGACTGATCGGCGAGATCGGCGTGTCATCGGACTTCACTGACCAGGAGGAGAGGTCGCTGAGGGCGGCCGCTCGGGCGCAGGCGCGCACGGGCTTGCCCCTGATGGTGCATCTGCCCGGCTGGTTCAGGCTCGGCCACAAGGTGCTGGATATCGCAGAAGAGGAGGGTGTGGAACTCCGCCACACGGTGCTGTGCCACATGAACCCGTCCCATGAAGATCTCGCCTACCAGAGCGAGCTTGCATCGCGCGGCGCCTTCCTGGAATACGACATGATCGGCATGGACTTCTTCTATGCCGACCAGCAGGTGCAGTGCCCGAGCGATGAGGATGCGGCGCGCGCAATCGTCAAGTTGATTGGGCGCGGCCATATCGATCGCATTCTACTCTCCCACGATGTGTTCCTGAAGATGATGCTGACCAGATACGGTGGCAACGGCTACGCCTATATCCTCAAGCATTTCCTGCCGCGGTTGAAGCGGCACGGCATCACCGACGCGCAACTCGACATCCTGATGCGCGACAATCCGAGATCGGTGTTCCAGGCCAAGTCCTGATCATCAGAAAGACTATAGAAATGGAAAGACCATGACCAAGAAAGTCCTCCTCGTCGGCGAAAGCTGGGTCAGCTCCGCTACCCATTACAAAGGCTTCGACCAGTTCGGCAGCGTCACCTTCCATCTCGGCGCCGAGCCGCTGGTCGGGGCACTGAAAGGAAGCGAATACGAGCTGACCTACATGCCGGCTCATGAGGCCGTGGAAAAGTTTCCCTTCGAAATGGAAGGGCTCGACGCCTATGACGTGATCATCCTGTCGGACATTGGCGCGAACTCACTTCTACTACCTCCTGCGG
>JAEYTV010000619.1 GCA_023433855.1 Pseudomonadota bacterium
ACGTACAGGTGATGATCCATACGGACACGCTGAACGAGAGCGGTTTCGTGGAAGATACGGTTGCCGCCATCAAGGGTCGCACCATCCATGCCTTCCATACCGAAGGGGCAGGCGGCGGCCACGCTCCCGATATCATCAAGGTTTGCGGCAATCCGAACGTCATCCCGTCTTCCACCAATCCGACGCGGCCTTACACGGTCAATACGCTCGCCGAACATCTCGACATGCTGATGGTCTGCCATCACCTGTCGCCGTCAATTCCTGAAGATATCGCATTCGCCGAAAGCCGTATCCGCAAGGAGACGATCGCGGCGGAGGACATCCTGCACGATATCGGAGCCTTCTCGATCATCTCTTCCGACAGCCAGGCCATGGGCCGCGTCGGCGAAGTGGCGATCCGAACCTGGCAGACGGCCGACAAGATGAAGCGGCAGCGCGGCCAACTTCCGCAGGAGACCGGCGACAACGACAATTTCCGCGTCAAGCGCTACATCGCCAAATACACGATCAACCCGGCGATCGCCCATGGTGTCAGCCACGAGATCGGCTCGATAGAGGTCGGCAAGCGGGCCGACCTCGTGCTGTGGAGCCCTGCCTTTTTCGGCGTGAAGCCGGAAATGGTGCTGCTCGGCGGCTCGATTGCTGCCGCACCCATGGGCGACCCCAATGCCTCGATCCCGACACCGCAGCCGATGCACTACCGGCCGATGTTTGCCGCCTACGGCAAGCTTAGGACCAATTCCTCCGTCACCTTCGTCTCCCAGGCGTCGCTCGATGCAGGCCTTGCCCGGCGTCTCGGCGTCGCCAAGAAGCTGGTGGCCGTGAAGAATGTCCGCGGCGGCCTTTCCAAGGCCTCGATGATCCATAATTCGGCAACCCCGCATGTGGAGGTCGATCCGGAAACCTACGAGGTTCGCGCCGATGGGGAACTCCTGACCTGCCAGCCGGCGACCGTTCTGCCGATGGCGCAGCGCTACTTCCTGTTCTGACGATGGCAGGCGCAGCCATCTCGGTCAGGCTTCTGACGCTGGAGGACGGCTTGTCCTGGTCGGCACTGCGACACCTGTTGTGGCCGGACCAATCGGCTGAAGCGCATTTCGCAGAAATCAAGGAGATGCTGAGCGAGCAGGGTGCGGTGGGCTATGGTGGCTTTGCTTCAGACGGCGCGCTGATCGCGTTCGCCGAAGTCTCCATCCGGGCCTATGCAAATGGCTGTACGTCCACGCCGGTGCCCTTCCTGGAGGGAATATTCGTCGCAAAGCTCAAGAGGCGGCAGGGGATTGCCGGGCTCCTATTGGCCCAGATCGGACGTGACCTTCGGGGCAAAGGCTTCGTCGAGCTCTGTTCGGACGCCGAGATGCACAACACGGCTTCGCACCTGGCTCATCGGCACTGGGGCTTTGTCGAGACCGAACGCGTGATTTACTTCCGCAAGCCGCTCGGCACATGATTTCGTTCAAGGATAACGCCATGCAACGCATTACCGCCTATCACAAGGCTGGGGTCATCACCGACCCGCCGATCGACACAATCTCGCTGCCGCATGACCTGCGTCACCTGCGCCGCAAGCTCCTGCATCTCTCCAATGGCGACATGGTTATGCTCGACCTCAAGGATCCGGTGCTCTTTCACCACGGCGATCGGCTTGTACTTGAAAACGGCGAGACCGTCGAAGTGCGGGCTGCAGCTGAAAAGCTCTTCGAGATCAAGGCTCGCGACACGCTCCATCTGATCGAGCTGGCCTGGCATCTCGGCAACCGGCACCTTTCGGCGCAAATCGAGGAAGGCCGTATCCTGATCCTGCGTGATCATGTGATCCGCGCCATGCTGGAGGGACTTGGTGCAACCGTGACCGTGGTGGAGGAGGGCTTTCAGCCGGCTCGTGGCGCCTACCATTCCCATAACCATGGCGGCCACGCGCACGGCCACGACCATCACGGACATTGAAGGCACTTGAGGAACGATCTCGACACTCAGGCGCTGCTTCGCTTGATGGCTTGGCTTTCGCCTGCGTTTCCCATCGGTGGATTTGCGTGGTCGGGCGGTCTGGAACGGGCCGTGGCTGACGGGCTGGTGGGACATGCCGACGACCTGAAGGATTGGCTCCTCACGGTTATGCGGCACGGGGCTCTGTGGACAGATGCCGTGCTGTTTTCGGAAGCGTCCAGGCAGTTTGATAGCAAAGCCGCTCTGGTCGAGCTGTCGGAGTTGAGCCTTGCCTTGGCAGGGTCAGCGGAACGGTTTGCCGAGACTTCATCGCTCGGACGGGCCTTTATCGCTGCAGCCGCTGCCTGGCCTAATAAGGTGTTCTCGCGCCTTCCGAAGGATCTTCCGTACCCGGTTGCGGTGGGCGCAGTCGCCGCCGCTCACGCCGTGCCGGCGGACAAGGCGCTCGCTGCCTATCTACACGCCGCCGTTTCTCAGGCGGTTTCCGCCGGTATCCGACTTGGCGCTTGCGGGCAGGTGGAGGGCGTCGGCATCATAGCACAGCTTGAAGCCGTCATCGACGACGTGGCGGAACGCGGCAGGAATTTGACACTTGACGATCTTGGCACCGCGACGGTGCAGGCGGAGATCGCGTCGCTGCGGCATGAAACGCAGCATTCCCGCCTGTTTCGCAGCTGAATGCCCTACGAATGTTGAGTATGAGAGGATCGAACATGAAATCCGCAAATGGACCCCTGCGCGTCGGCATCGGTGGCCCCGTGGGGTCTGGCAAGACGGCGCTGACGGAAAAGCTTTGCAAGGCGATGCGGGATGATTATTCCGTCGCGGTCGTGACCAACGATATCTATACGAAGGAAGATGCCGAAGCGCTGATGCGGATGCAGGCTCTCTCTTCGGACCGCATCGTCGGCGTGGAGACTGGCGGCTGCCCGCACACGGCTATCCGCGAGGATGCGACCATCAATCTGCAGGCGATCGCCGCGCTCACCGAACGCATCCCGGATCTCGATGTCGTCTTCATCGAGTCGGGGGGGGCCACGAA
>JAEYTV010000075.1 GCA_023433855.1 Pseudomonadota bacterium
CCCCCCCCCCCCCCCCCCCCCCCCGCTTCTGCGTTGAGGGGCATCACGGGGATCTATGACAATGGCATTCTTGCGTACGCGCGGCGAGAGCAGGGCCAAGAAACAGCTGCCTGACGTTGCAGCAGGCGGCCGCAAGGAAACACCCCTATCCCACAACGAAGAAGACGCAGGCGAGCAGATCCTGCTCGGGCGCGAGGCGCTCGAGATCGCGATGGCGTGGTCGGTGCTCGGGCTTTTCGCGATCGTCTTCTTCGTCATCCTCCACTCGATGGCGCTGATCCTCATCCCTGTGACACTGGCGATCGTCGTGGGCCTCATCCTCGGGCGGGTCGCCGACCGGCTCGGCGAAGCCGGCATACCCCGCTTCGGCATCGCCTTCATTCTTTCGACCCTCGTCTTCGCCTTCCTCTTCCTGATCGTCAATTCGCTGATCGAGCCCGCAGCCACGTTCGTCCGGGAAGGCCCCAAGTTCGTCGAGGGGACCATCAACCGCATCATGCCCTTCCTGGAACGGCAGCAATGGCTGAACATCTCGCCCGCGACGTTCGAAACCGGTCCGATGTCGATGCAGGCGCTGATTGAAAACTCAGGCAACATCCTGAGCGTGGTGACCGCAAACCTGACACCGGCGGTCATCCAGGGCCTGATCTTCTTTGCCGCGCTGCTGCTATTCGTCTACGGCCGGCTGAGGCTGCGGCGGACCATCATCATGTCGTTTCCGACGCGCCGTCAGCGGCTGATGGCGATCCGGATACTCAACTCCATCGACGAAGTGCTCGGCTACTACTTCGCCACGGCGAGCGTGCTGTATTTCGCCCTCGGCGTGTCGATGACCGTCATTGCGTATCTGGGCGGGCTTTCGGCGCCGTTGCTCTGGGGGCTGTTTGCGTTCCTTTCGAGCTTCATTCCCTATCTCGGCATCACCCTGATGACGCTCGCGGTGGCGATTGCCGGGATCGTCACCCATGAGGCGCTGTTTATCGGCCTCCTCCCGGCCATGGTGTTCTTTTGCGTGCATCTGGTCATGGAAAACCTGATCTTCCCGGCTGTCATGGGCCGCCAATGGGAGATCAACCCTTTCCTCGTCTTCGTCGCCATCCTGTTCTGGACATGGCTGTGGGGAGCGGTCGGCGCCATGCTGGCGCTGCCGCTTTCCCTCATCATGATGACGGTGCTTTCGGAACTCTTCCCCGAACGCAAGGCCACCCCGCACCTGCCGGGCTAGGCCGGCATGTGTCAGTCGTAGAGGTAATACTCCTCCCACTGCTCGCGGGGGACCTTGGATCCTATCTTGTAGCCGAACGAAATCACTTTCAGGCCCTTGTCGCCCGTCTCGCACTTGTATTTCAGCCTGTACCAGTCCCCCCTGCTGCGGAAGACCGCACCTGACGCGTGGATCTGGTTGGCGCGCCTGACAGGGTCGGCGAAGGTGTAGGCGATCACCTTGTCGGGCTTGAAACCGGCTTCCTTTCTGATGCGAGCAATCGCTTCGATATCGCATCGCTGCTCGCGCCGCTCGGCCGGTGCCAAGGCGTTCAGCTGCTTGATGATGCGCGGTTCCAGGGCGTGGGCCGGCAGGGCGGAAAGAAGGGAGAAGGCAAGCAGCGGCCAGTATCGTGTCATGTCATTTCCTATCCAATGTGACTCGGACGAGCCGGAAACTAGAAGACGGCCATCCGCTTGGCCACCTACCAGAACGGGAAACAGGCCGGGCGGGGTGGAACAGAGACGGCGACGAGCACGCGCCCGGAGAGGATGCGGGCAGATCGGCGGGACGGTCGGGAGACACGCAGCAGCCACCAAGGCAAGGCGGCGTTTCGCCGAGCATTATGCTCCAGCGCGCTTGCCTCCGCTTCAAGTGCCCCCTATCTCTGGCACTACCTCATGCATACGGAGTGCTTCCTTGGACACCTCCCCTAAGACATCGCCCTTCACCGGACTTCCCCAAGCTCCCGTCACCGCCAGGAAACCGGTCACGGATACCCGGCACGGCGTCACCCGCACCGACGATTACGCATGGTTGCGGGCCGACAACTGGCAGGCGATGTTCAAGGACCCTTCGATCCTCGATCCGGAAATCCGCGGCGTGCTTGAAGCCGAAAATGCCTATATGGAAGCCGCCATGGGCGACACGGCCGAACTGCAGAAGGTGCTGTTTGCCGAGATGCGCGGCCGCATCAAGGAAGACGATTCATCCGTGCCGATGAAGGACGGCCCGTTCGCCTATGGCTCGCTCTACGTGACGGGCGGCGAGCAACCTCACTATTTCCGCACCCCGAGAAACGGCGGCGACCGCCAGGTCCTGCTCAACGGCGACGAGGAAGCCAGGGGCAAGGACTATTTCCGTCTTTCCGGCATCGACCACACGAGCGACCATCGGCGCGGCATATGGGGTTATGACGACAAGGGATCGGAATTCTTCACCTTGCGGATCCGCGATCTCGAAACGGGCAAGGATCTTGCCGACGTGATCGAGAACACGGCCGGCGGCGGCGTCTGGGCGCCCGACGGCAACAGCTTCTTCTATACGCTCCAGGACGAAAACCACCGGCCTTCGAAGGTCTTCCACCATGTCGTCGGCACGCCACAAGCGCAGGACAGGCTCGTCTACGAGGAAGAGGATCCGGGATTCTTCGTGGGCGTCGGCGGCTCGCTGCTCGACGACTTCGTCTATATCGACATCCATGACCACGAGACCTCCGAATACCGGATGCTGTCGACATCCGACCTGACGGCCGAGCCGCAACTGGTGGCCGAACGTATCGAGGGCATCGAATATTCGCTGACGGAAGGCGGCGATGTCTTCTATATCCTGACCAATGACGGAGGCGCCAAGGACTTCAAGATCATGGAAGCGCCGGTGACGGCGCCGGGCAAGGAGAACTGGAGAGAGGTCGTTGCGCACGAGCCGGGCCGACTGATCATCTCCCACATGGCGTTTGCCCGCCACCTCGTCTGGCTGCAGCGCAAGGACGGGCTTCCGCAGATCATCGTGCGCGACCGGCAGAGCGGCGAAGAACACGCCATCTCCTTTGCGGAAGAGGCCTATTCGCTGGGGCTGCAGGGGGCTGCGGAATACGACACCGACGTCATCCGTTTTTCCTACTCCTCCATGACCACGCCGGGGCAGCTTTTCGACTACAACATGGTCACGCGCGAGCGCGTGCTCCTCAAGACCCAGGAAGTTCCGTCCGGTCATGATCCGGCCGAATACGTCACCCGCCGGGTGATGGCGCCCGCCCATGACGGCGAACTCGTGCCGGTCTCGCTGCTCTACCGAAAGGACACGCCTCTCGACGGGTCCGCACCCTGCCTGCTTTATGGCTACGGCGCCTATGGCATCACGATCCCGGCCTCCTTCAACACCAACATCCTGTCGCTCGCCGACCGCGGCTTCGTCTATGCCATTGCCCATATCCGCGGCGGCAAGGACAAGGGGTTTTCGTGGTACGAGGACGGCAAGATGGAGAAGAAGGTCAATACCTTCCGCGACTTCATCGCCGCGGCCGATTACCTGAACGACCAGAAGTTCACCTCTTACGCGAACATCATCGCCGAAGGCGGATCGGCTGGCGGCATGCTGTTGGGCGCCATCGCCAACATGGCGCCGGAAAAGTTCGCGGGCATCATTGCAGCCGTGCCTTTCGTCGACGTGCTCAACACCATGCTCGACGACACCTTGCCGCTCACTCCGCCGGAATGGCCCGAATGGGGCAACCCGATCGAGAGCCTCGACCAGTACCGTTGGATCGCCTCCTATTCGCCCTATGACAACGTGGGGGCGAAACCCTATCCGCCGATCCTGGCGCTGTCGGGCCTTACCGACCCACGCGTCACCTATTGGGAGCCGACCAAGTGGATCGCCCGGCTGCGGGAGAAGTCGCCGGACGCCGGACCATATCTCCTGAAGACCAACATGGCCGCCGGCCACGGCGGCAAGTCGGGGCGGTTCCAGCGGCTGGAAGAGATCGCCTTCGAATACGCCTTCGCGATCAAGGTCGCCGGGAAGATCTGAGGTCAAGAAGATCTTTGGGTCAAGGCGAGACGAGGATGGCGAGGTCACGCCGTCCGCGCGCCTGATTGCCCCGTTCCTGCCCATGATGAACTCTGCCGCCCCCGGGGCCGGGCCGCTACGGCCCGGTCCGGGCGGGGGACTTCGCATTTGAGAACCACTACCCATGCGCGAAGCACGGCTCATTTAAGATTTTTGTCAAGTACCCTCAACCGCGCACCAAACCTTAACGCAAGCCTCGCGCAAGCTTCGGCCGTTAACCATTTGTTAACCAATCTGTAGCGAGCGTGCGCCATGAAGATCGATAGCGGCCTTAGCGGCTATTACTATCCCAACAGGACCATCGAGACGGACCGTCAGGCCGAAGAGGCGCCGCCGCGTGAAACGGTCACCGTCCAGCGCTTGCCCCACGCCATCACAGGCAGCAACCCCTTCCTCTCGGCGTCGCTTTCCAACGCCTTGTGGGTCATCGAAAGCGCAGAAGCCTCTCCGTCGCAGGCCCCGGCCCGGAGCCTTCCCGCCGACTGGGTCGAAGATCGCTACCAGGAATTCACCTGACCCGGCGCTTTCAAGCCGCTTCAAGCGGCGTGACCTCCACCGTGACATGCGAAAGACCGTTTATGTCGCGCAGCTTCTCCTTGTAGAATGACGGAATGCGCGGATTGGCCGTCAGCACGGAGAGGATAGCCGCATGGTGTCCCGGCCCCAGCTGCCACACATGCAGGTCGCAGATGCGGTCGCCCTCCCCTTCGATGTGCCGACGAACCTCCTCCGCCAGGCGCTCGCTGTCCGGCCGGGCATCCAGAAGCACCGTGGCGGTCGCCCGGATCAACCCGACTGACCAACGCGCGATTATCAGGCCACCGACGATGCCAATGACGGGATCCAGCCAGTTCCAGCCATAGCTGCGTCCGAGCAGGAGAGCCACGATGGCGAGGCAGGACGTCAGCGAATCCGCGAGCACATGCAGGTAGGCGGCGCGCAGATTGTGGTCCTCGGCGTGACGCGCATGCACGTGCCCGCTCGCATGATCGTGCCCACCGTGGTCGTGGTGATGGATCGCGCTTACCTGATGACGATCGTCGCGAAGCAGCCACGCGCTCAGGAGATTGACGGCAAGTCCCAGGACTGCCACCAGGATGGCCTGGTCGAATTCGATCGGCACCGGATCGGCGAAACGGCGAAGGCTTTCCCAGGCAATCAGCAAGGCGACCATGGCCAGAACGATCGCGCTTGCAAAACCCGCGAGATCGCCGAGCTTGCCAGTCCCGAAGGTGTATCGCGGATTGCGAGCCTGCCGGCGGGCATAAAGATAAGCGAAGGCGGAGATCGACATGGCGCCGGCATGGGTCGCCATGTGCCAGCCATCGGCTGTCAGAGCCATGGAGCCGAAGAGCGACCCCGCAAGGATCTCCGCCAGCATGGTGACCGTCGTCAGCGCGATCACCAGCCAGACCTTCCTTTCGTTGCGGGCGTGATCTTCGCCCAGAAAGACATGCTCGTGCTTCAGATCCTGGTCCGGATGCACCATGAGGTCCTCCCTTCCGTCCTAACCCGACAGGCGGTGGCAAGTTCGCGGGCAAGATACATCCGGGGCGGCATGGCCGCCACCCGGCGCCCGCCCCCCATCTCCATCCTTGCACCGGCAGTCCGCGACGCCTAGATAACCTCCAGAGACTGGAGCTTTCTAGGGAAACCCGTGCCATGCTGTCGATCGGCGATCTTTCCAGGCGTACCGGCGTGAAGGTGCCCACCATCCGCTATTACGAGCAGATGGGCCTGCTGGCGGCACCTGACCGTTCGGAAGGCAACCAGCGGCGCTACGAGCGCAGCGACGTCGAACGTCTCGCCTTCATCCGGCATGCACGCAGTCTCGGCCTCGACATCCCGGCGATCCGCGAGCTCATCAAGCTCAGCGAACATCCGAAAGAACCCTGCGCGAACGCCGACCGCATCGCCGCCGATCACCTCGTCGCCGTGCGCGAGAAGATCGCCAGCCTGAAGAAGCTGGAGCACGAGCTGGAGCGGATCGTTTCCCATTGCGACGGCGGCCACCGGATCGAGGACTGCTATGT
>JAEYTV010000102.1 GCA_023433855.1 Pseudomonadota bacterium
GCCGTGCCGCCCATCACCATGTGATCGCCGCCAGTGAAACGCAGGTAATGCGTATCTGCGCCAGGGGTGTTCGGGTCGTTGCGCAGCACCTTGGCACGCAGCGCCTCTAGGAAGGGATCATTGGTACCCCAGGCGTTGTCTGCCGCGATCTGCGCGAGTTGGTCGACTTCCAGGACACCATCGTACTTGGCGAACGAGTCGATACCGATATGGTGGGTGATCTCGTCGTCGTCGGTGCCATGAATACCGTCCGCGCCCGGCCGGGCGATGTCGGTGTTCGCCATGATGAGCTTGGAGAAAGCATTGTTCTCGAGCTCATTGAGCAGGTTGAGACCCTGCGTACGGGAGAGATAGTAGAAGCGGTCGCCCTCCTGCAGGTTCTCCATCTGCAGCTCGAAGACGGCGTTGAAGGTCGAACCGAGCATGCCGCCGAACGGCATGACCCGTTCCGCCAGGCCGCCGATCCAGAGATCGACGTTGTTGAGACCACTATTGGCGGAGGTCCAAGCGCCGGTACTGTTAAGGAAGTCGACCCGATCCATGTAGGTGACGCCGTTGATCGTGACGCCGTCGGAGTCGTCTCCGTCTCCGAGCACAAGCAGCATCGCCGCTTCGCGCTTCTCGGCGAGCGTCGCGGCGTCAGTGATGGCTTCATGCAGACCATAGGCGGCGATGAAGTTGACGATCGACGCCGGGGTCTTGAGGTTGGCGGCGAAATCCGCCCAGCTCTCATACGGCTTGAGCCAGCTCGAGTTGCTGGCAGCATAGAGTTGCGCGCGGGACTCGTTGAGGCTCGGAATGCCGGCATCGCGGCCACGGGCGATGTTGATCGCCGCGAGATCGAGAGGCAGGCCAAGCAGGTTGTTGCGCAGCGACTCCGTGACGAACTCGTCGATGGCGTTGCCATGGACATAAGTCATGCCCCGAACGATGGCGCCGGCGGCCTGCTCGTGCGAGACGCCGATGCTGTCGTAGAGGACGGGGTTGAGGAAGGCCTCGATCAACCCGACGCTGACGCCATCCCAGGCAGCGAGATCAACAGTATTGCCCTCGGCATCGACCGGAGTGCCTGCCGTATTGAGCGCCAGCAGCTTGACCTGATCGGTGAGCATCGAGTGGCCGAACCGGTAAACTGTGTGCGCGAACTCCGCAAAAATGGCGGGATTCACGTCGGTGATGGTGTTGAAGACGAAGAGGTCGATGTTCGGCTGAACCTTGCGGCCGAATTCCTCGAAGACGAGGTGCTGGTATTGCATCTCGGTCGCGAAACGCGCGGCCTGGAAGATGCGCTCGCCGTCCCATGGCAGGACGACACCGCTCAGCTTGTTGTCGCCGGCAAGCAGATTATAGAGAGCGACCGTATCCATCGCGAGCAGAGTATCGAGCTGAAGCTGAGTCAGGTTTGCCCCGCCGGCTTCGCCGTGGCCGCGCATCCATTCGTTGACGAAGTCCAGGTCGTCCGTCTTCAGGATCTCGAGCTTTTGCGAGGCCGTCTGGCGATTGTGCTCGGAATGGAAGACGTGGTGGACGGTAGTCAGGGCGATGTTCTCGTTGCCGCGACCGTCGCCGGTGATGAAGTGATTGTCGAGGAGCTCGTTGTCATAGGCGATCGTGCCTGGGGGCAGCGGAGGCAGCGGGTTGCCGAACTCGTCGGTCTCGGTATCGATGTCGGGCTGAAGGATCGAGGGCACGCCGTTGATCGTTCCGAACGGATTTGCCGAGTTCGCAATATCGTCTAGGAACTGGTGCGACGTGCGGACCGGACCGAGGCCTCCATTGAGCGTTGTCAGGTCAACCGGCGAGCCCGGCGAGCCACTCGCCGTCAGGTCGTCATTCGTGTTCGGGATTCCATCGGGACCCACATTGTAGACCACCTGCGGGAAGCCGTTCGCATCACGGATGAACTCGCCATAAGCGTCGGTCCGCAGCAGGGGCACGCCGATGATGTCATAGTCGGTGAGCGTGATCCCAAGCTTTTCGCTGGCCTGCGTCTTGACATCAGCCCAGGTGGCAAGACCGCCATTCTCCCCATCGAGCAGCCGGCCGGTCGCCATCGGCCTGCCATCCACCATGGCGTATTCGCGCAAGAAGACCTGATGCGAGGGATGCGAAGTGTAGGTCTGATTCTGGTCGACGAAGGGGGTAGTTTTGTTCGTTGCTTCCGGCGTCCCGTCCGGCCCTTCTGTGGGCTTCAGGCGGGTGATCGCCATGAAGGCCCGGCTTGCCGGCACCTCGTCGCCGGTGCCGGCGATGCCGTCCGGGCCATGCGTGCGCAGCGGGTCATCAGAGGCCAGGGGCACCCAGACTGTTCCGTTATCGCCCTTGTGAATGAGGTCGAGACCGTGGTCGAAGAATTGGCCGAAGAAGGTCATCCAGCCGTTGAAGGGCGCAGACAGTCCTTCGTCCGGCGCGACGTTCGGAATGAGGACGGTGTTGCCGTCCATTTCGATGCCGTAGCCATCCAACGCCGCGTTGAGCGTAGCAAGCTGCACGCTCGCATCGGCGCCTCCGGCGGCTGCGGCGACGTAGGCGCTGTGCAGGCCTTGAACGTTGGCCACCGCAGCGAGCATGTCGCCGTCATACTCGGCGAACTTCAGCGCCGCCATGATGGCGGCGGGGTTCTTCAGCGTCTGGTCGACGATCAGGTTCGTGATGGTGCGAGGATCGCTGTCGACCACGTGGCCGGGCGTTCCATAGTCGGTGTTCGTGACGTCATCGGCGGGGTCGTTGGGAGATCCCGGAGGGCCGTCGGGTCCGTTGATGTCGACACCAGCCTCGTCGTTCTCGTTTGACCAACTCACGCCCAGCATGCGTGGCATAATCTGGTCCGAAGCGCCCCAGGTCTCGCGCCCTTCGATGAGATTGTTATAGGTCCCGTCGACGGTGCGCAGGCCGTAAGGCAGGTGTGGCTGCGAGATCGCTGGCGCGCCTACGGCGCCATAGTTGCCGTTCGCGTCGATCTTCACCTGTGTCAGCGGCACGGCGTCTGCGCCGGCGTGCGCAGTCGAATTCGCCTCGGCGATCTTGATCTGCTTGAGGATGAACTCGAGGTCATGCTGATTGAGTTTGACAGCCATTTCAACGCCCCCCAAAAATTTGGAACGATTGGATCATCGTTCGACAACTGCGGATGATCGGATTATGTCGCTCAGGGGCTGGGACTGTCAGCGTGAGGAAGTCGGGCGATCTTTGCGACTTTGGTCGGTCGCCTTTTCGGGACTTTTGGCACCCCTGACAGATGGACTAAGGTCTTGTCATGACTTGGCGGGATAGGATCAGTCTTTCGACACAATTCCTCGTCGTCGCTGCGCTGGTGCTTTGCATCTCGATGGCGGTGCTTGGCACGTGGGTGAACCACCAGATCACCCGAAGCGTGCTGGTCACGTCAGGCGAAGGCGGCTCCGATTTCATGATGGGTTTCCTGCAAACCGAAGTGCAGGATCTTTTGCCGGACGGCACGATGCCGCTTGAAAACCAGCAACGGCTGGACAGGCTGTTCGTGGGGACGACGCTTGCCGACAGCATTGTCTCGGTCAAGATCTGGCGGCCCGATGGGGTGGTCATATACAGCAGCATGGCGAAGGACATCATCGGAAAACACTTCGTGTCGACCGATGTCGCCAAGGCAGCCGGTGGACAGATCGTGGCCGAGTTCGAAGACATGGTCAGTTCAGAGAGCGCCTACGAACAGGGCTTAAACAAATCGCTGATCGAGGTCTATGCGCCGCTCTACAAGACAGGCACGGATGCTGTCGTGGCCGTCGGCGAGATCTATGAGGACGCGCAGGCTCTAGACGTTCAACTCGAAGCAAGCCGGCTTCTGACATGGATCGTCGTCTGCCTGACGACCTTGCTAATGATCGCGCTTCTTTATGCGATTGTCCGGCGCGGGAGTTCCACCATCGCCCGGCAACGAAGAGAACTCAGAAACCGCATCGCGGAAGCCCAAAACATGGCAGCGCAGAACGAGCAATTGAGGCTCGACGCGAATGAAGCGAACGAGGAACTGCTCGGACGTATAGGGTCCGACATCCATGACGGGCCCATACAGGTACTGACCCTGGCCAGGTTCCGGCTCGACGAAGTCGCTGGCATGTGGAACGGAAAGAACGAAGTAGACCCGGCATCGACCTACCTCGACGAGGCCAGGAATACGCTGGGCGAGTCGATTGACGAGTTACGTCATCTGTCCACGGGGCTGGTCCTGCCGGAATTGGACGAACTGTCCCCGCGACAAGTCATCGAACTCGTTTGCGAGAGACACGAAAGCATGACAGCCACCCGGGTCGATCTCGACCTCGGCAAACTTCCGGATGCCCTCCCCGAGGCCATGAAGATCTGCATCTACCGGATCGTGCAGGAATCGCTGACGAATGCCTTCAGACATGCCGGCGGTGCGGGACAACAGGTCGAAGCAGGACTTCAAGCAAACTGCCTCAAGTTGAGGATCAGCGATCACGGGGCACAATTTGTCAAACAGCGTCGGGATCAGTCGCACCACACCAGGCTCGGTCACAGAGGAATCCGCAATCGCGTCCAGGCTTTCGGAGGCACATTGGAAGTAGACAAGACGGAAACGGGCACCGACGTTCGAGTGTCGCTTCCGTTGGATCACGCCGGCACAACATCCAGTGAAGGAAAGCCTCAGAGCACTCCGGCAACTGATGCGCCTATGCCACATGGCAAGCCGGCGAGTTAACCAGCCACTAACAATGTTATTTCCAACTCGCCATTAATTGGCTAAACTTCTCGTGCGTTTCGGGCTGGGGAGTTTGTCGAAATGCATGGCGTCTCTATAGCTTTCGTAGATGACCACCCAACATTGTTGGAGGGTTTGAGGGCCATATTTGCTCGTCGTAGCGGATATAAAGTGGTGGCGACCGGGAGATGTTGTGACGAGGCGCAGAATATTGCGCTCCATCACAACCCTGATGTCCTCATCCTTGACCTGAACATGCCGGGCAATGCCTTCAGCTGCATAAAGCAAATCCGAAAAATGGCGCCTGAAATCAAGATCATCGCCTTCACCGCGTCTTCTGGAATCAACCACGCGATCGATGCGCTGCAAGCCGGAGCCAGCGGCTATGTGCTCAAGGGGAGCTCGCTGGATAGCCTAATGGATGCCATTGATACCGTCGTTTCCGGTGAGACCTACATCTCCAAGGGCTTTGCGACGAAAGTCATTGCCGCGCTTACCAATCCGCAAGGCGCCAGGATCAAGCTGAGCGCACGGGAAGAACAGATCGTTGCACTGCTGCTCGAAAGCCGCACCAATCGAGAGATGGCCGAGCAATTGCATCTTAGTGAGAAGACCATCAAGAACTACATGAGCCTGCTGATGCAGAAGCTGAAGGTGCGCAATCGCGTCGGGCTGGTGATGGCGGCAAGAGGGATGCCGTTCGCGGATACCTCCAGCCGCGATGTCGAACGGATCGGACTGTTGAACTGACCGCCGACGAATGTCCGCTTTTGACAGCCCGAGGTCTGAAGCTGCCGTTCCGCTTGCGGCCGCCAAGCTGCCGGACAGCTTCGCGCCCCCTTTCGGCCGTAGAGACGAGTTTTGCACCTTCCTAGAAGCAGACCTCGCGGGCACCGACGCTCAAGGTACTCGGCGACTCAGCGGTAAGTCCATTCTGCGCTGGTCAACTATGACGTCAATTCCATGTTAGTTCCACATCGCTAGCAGGCGCGTGGCTGATTTCAGATCGTCAGTATTCAAACCTTCGGCGAACCAATTGAAGACCGGCTGGAGAACTGCTCTGGCGCTCTGACGTTGCCCGCGACCAGCCAGAAGAGCGGCCAGGTCGGTGGCGATGCGCAATTCCCAAGCCCGCGCGCCTTGGCGGCGGCTGAGTTTGAGCGCTTGGCTGAAGTACAGTTCAGCCTCGTCGAGGGCGGGTCGGGGAGCTGCTAGAACAAGGCCGCCCCTGACGCGCAGTAATTCCGGCAGATAGCAGAGGTCCCCATTGGCCTCGACCAAGTCCATTGTCTTTTCGATCAGTGCGAAAGCTTCGGCGAAGCGGCCCGCCGCGGCGAGGCCCTGGACGAGTGCAATATTGAGCGGCGTGGTGAGCAGTTCGTAGGGCGCGGCATGGAGTTCCGTCAGACAGCGCTGAAGGCCGTCGACAGCGCTGCCTGCGTCGCCTCGACGCATGGCGAGTTCCCCCTGGAAGCCACGCCCTACCGCCAGATATGGCCCGAGGGAGTGAACTTCTGCCTGGGAGAAAAGGCGGTTGATGTAGGCTTCCGCGCCATCGCGGTCGCCGACCCAGAGGAATACCGAGACAGCCCAGACAAGTGCGATGGAAAGCGTCAATGGATGGTCCAGCGTCTCGGCGTCCTCGATGGTCTGCAGGGCCTGCGCCACTGCGCGATCCGGATGACCTTGCAGCCAATGCGTCCTCGCCAGGATCGCTCCGGCGAGGATTCTCCCGTCGAAGCCGAGATAGTTCGTCGTGGTCCGGTCGGAACGCGGCCCATGCAGCGCCGCCTCGAGCGAGGTCCGGGCACGGCCAAGCTCTCCGCTGAGATGCAGCGAAATCCCCATCAAGGAATGCGCCAGGGTAGTGGAGACGGAGTCCTCGAGCGTCCCGGCGATGACGGAGCAGCGTTCCGCGTAGTGCAGCGCGATCCTGAACTCTCCGGTGCGCAGGTGGAACATCTGCAGCGGCCCGAGAATCTGAAGCTGATCGAGTGCATCGCCGGATCGGTCGGCAATGGCAAAGCTCCTGCTCAATGCCATGTGGGCCGCATCCCTGCCTCCGTGCGTGAACATCAGGGATACGCCCAATGCCGCCTGGAGATGCATCTCATCTCGCCCCCCGCGCATCGCGTCGTCGAGGGCAAAAACCGCCTGGGCCGTCCACCGGTGGCATTCGGTGAGCAGGGACATCGACAGGAAAACCGGAGCGGCGGCGGCTGCGATCCGGATGCCGATTTCGGTATTCCCGTTGGGTCCGAAGCACCATTCCAGGGCAGCGCGCACATTGGCGAGGCCCGCCAGGTGAAGCGACCGTTGCGTTGCGCTCGACAGGGTCGGCCATTCAGGCCCCGTCTCTTCCAGCCAGCGCAGGTAGTGGGTCGCGTGACATGCGGCGAGGCTCGCAAGCTCGGCATCGTCGACGTCCAGTTGGAGGGCATATGCGCGCGTCGTATCGAGCAGCCGGTACCGCATCGTTGCCCCGGCCGGCCTGGTCGCGACCATCGATTTGGCGAGGAGGCTGTCGATGGCGGCAAACACGCGCGCGTCGTCGACGGTAGCGCTGGTCACGACCTCCAGCGCGGCCTCGATCGAAAAATGGCTGACGAACACGGCAAGGCGGCGAAGCAGCCGGCGCTCGAATTCGGACAGGAGCCCATAGCTCCAATCCAGCGTGGCCTGGAGGGTTTTCTGGCGTGGCGGCGCGGTGCGTTGCCCCGACCACAACAGCGTGAGGCGCTCGTCGAGAAGTGCTGCGGTTTTCTGCAAGCCGTAGCTCGCAACCCGTCCGGCAGCCAGCTCGATCGCGAGCGGCACGCCGTCGAGCTTCCGGCAGATGTCGGCGACGACCGCGGCATGCGCATCGTCGAGGTCAATCCGGGCGCCGCTCGCCGCAGCGCGCTCCAGGAACAGCTGGGTCGCCGGGAAGGTTTGCGCGACGCTTGCGGTGAGCTCCAGACCGCCCGGCACACATGCGAGCGGCGCCAGCTTGTAGACGTGCTCGCCCTCCACCTGGAGAGGTTCACGACTCGTCGCCAGGATGTGAACCTGCGGTGCGGCTGCGAAGATGCGGAACGCCAGGTCCGCGGCGGCGTCGATCACATGCTCGCACGTATCGAGGATCAGAAGGATGCGCTTGTCCGAGAGGTAGGAGACCAGGGCAGGCGCCGGATCACTGGATTGAAGCGACAGTCCCAGCATCGAGGCCACGGTGGTCGCAACCAGCCTGGGGTCGTTCACCGCTCCGAGATCGACGAAATGCACGGCGCCGTCGACCG
>JAEYTV010000178.1 GCA_023433855.1 Pseudomonadota bacterium
GAAATCGACGTGTCCCGGCGTGTCGATGATGTTGAAGCGACGGGTCTTGCCATCACGGCCTTTCCAGAACGTGGTGGTCGCGGCGGAGGTGATGGTGATGCCGCGTTCCTGCTCCTGCTCCATCCAGTCCATCGTGGCAGCGCCGTCATGAACTTCGCCGATCTTGTGGGACTTACCGGTGTAGTAGAGAATACGCTCGGTGGTCGTGGTCTTGCCGGCATCAATATGCGCCATGATACCGAAATTTCGGTAGTCTTCGATTTTATACTCGCGAGCCATAGGACTGCCTTTCGAATTTCGATCGGATGAAGATTACCAACGGTAGTGCGAGAATGCGCGGTTCGCGTCGGCCATCTTGTGCGTGTCTTCACGCTTCTTGACGGCGCTGCCGCGATTGTTGGCGGCGTCCATGAGTTCACCGGACAAACGATCGATCATCGTGGTCTCGTTACGCTTGCGCGCAGCAGCAATCACCCAGCGAATTGCCAGGGCCTGGCGGCGCTCAGGACGCACATCGACCGGAACCTGATAGGTAGCACCACCCACACGGCGCGAGCGGACTTCCACATGCGGCGCGACATTGTCCAGGGCCTGGTGGAACACGGTAACCGGATCCTGCTTGGACTTGCCCTGCACGGCGTCGAACGCGCCGTAAACGATATTCTCGGCCACGGACTTCTTGCCGTGGAGCATGATCGCATTCATGAACTTGGTGACGACCAGATCGCCGAACTTCGGGTCCGGGTTGATCTCACGCTTTTCTGCACTATGGCGTCGGGACATACTTCTTCTCGTCTCTTAAACTGTTAAGCGCTCTACCACGCGGAGCACCTCGCGCAGCGCCGGGATTGGTCGGCCCGAATTACTTCGGACGCTTCGCACCGTATTTCGAACGGCGCTGCTTGCGGTTCTTGACGCCCTGGGTGTCGAGAACGCCGCGGATGATGTGGTAACGAACACCAGGCAAGTCCTTGACGCGGCCGCCGCGGATCATGACCACGGAGTGCTCCTGCAGGTTATGCCCCTCACCCGGGATATAGCCGATGACCTCGAAGCCGTTGGTCAGGCGGATCTTTGCGACCTTACGCAGAGCCGAGTTCGGCTTCTTCGGGGTCGTGGTGTAGACGCGAGTGCAAACACCGCGCTTCTGCGGGTTTTCCTGCAGAGCAGGAACCTTGTTACGCTTGACCTGTGCCTGGCGCGGCTTGCGGATCAGCTGGTTTACGGTAGGCATATAACCATCCCTTGCAAAAACTTCTTCCAAGCCCCTCTCGGAGCCATTCTGATGCCGTTTCCGGCGACGACACACACATTCCTCATGCGCAAAACGTGGCCCGATCCGCTTCCCGGATGGACCACAAAAGGCAGAGGACGCATTCCTTATGCGTCATGCGTGCAGCATTCTGTCTTCAACGTGCGTATGGAACCGTGTTTGAGGATACACTCTGGAACGAGTCATCCCAGACGGACAAGCCTCACATCGCTTCCGATGCGGCGCGTTTAATGGTTTAGTCCCTGTCAGTCAATAGCACGTGGGAAAATAATGGCCCTCGGGCGCTGCCACGAGCCCGGATCATAGCGCCCGAAACGGGGTCTTTGCAATCGGCGACCATCGCCCAATATTCTTTCGGAATCGTAAGGAAACCACTAAAGACAGGCAGCTTCGCCTGGATTTCCTTCGGGCGAGCAATGAACCAAGCGGAGAGAATGATGGCCACCACACCGGACAACGACAACAATCTCGACGAGCCGATGGTGTTCATCATCATCGGCAAAGCCTACGAGGTGAAAGACGGCGAAGGAATCGCCCTCCATATCCTGCTACGCGCTCCAGACGATGATTCTGCCGTGCGCGAGGCCCTGAACGCGCTTTCCGAGGAGGGTTTCCTGGAAGCGGACCTCGACCAGATCGGTGTCCTGACGGATGAACCGACCGAGGAACCGCATGCATCCGCCTATCAGGGGGCACTGGAAGGCGAAGTGGCGATCATAAGGTTCGACTGACGGCGCGCGCATGTGCCGGACACCGAGCCGGCACATGCACTTGTCGGCGTACCTGACGGCCGCCGCCTTACTTGGCGGCCGGGATGACGCTCACCGGCCGGGGTGTCGCAGCCGTTTCGGGTGGCAGCACCGGATAGGTCACTTCCGGCATCTTACCGGTGAGTGAGTCAAGGAAAGCGACGATGAGATCGACCTCATTGCCTTTGAGCTCCTCGCCAAGCTGCGCGGTTCCCATGATCGCCACGGCCTGCTTCAGGTCCCAGACCTTGCCCGAATGGAAGTACGGCGCCGTCAGTGCAATGTTGCGCAGTGGAGCGGCGCGGAAGACGTAGGAATCGTCGGCTGTGTTGGTGACCGCGAAGCGACCCTTGTCGTTTTCGGGAAGCACCTCTGCACCGGGCTTCTCGATCAGCCCGAAGGGGTAGTAGCCCTCCCCGCCGACGTTGATGCCCGAGTGGCAAGCGGCACACCCCTTGTCCATGAACAGCGCGAGACCCTGCTTCTGCTGGTCGGACAGGGCATCCTCATCGCCGTTCAGGTAGCTGTCGAACGGTGCCGGGGTGATCAGCGTCGCTTCGAAGGCTTCGATGGCCTTGGCGAAGTTGTCGAACGTAACCGGATCCGCCTCACCCGGGAAGGCGGCCTTGAACCATTCCACGTATTGCGGCATGGAGTTCAGCGTTGCGATGACCTGGCCCGGCGTATTGGCCATTTCGACGCCGGCTTGTACCGGCCCCTTGGCCTGGGCCTTCAGGTCCTCTGCCCGTCCGTCCCAGAACTGGGCGACGTTGAACACCGCGTTCAGCGCGGTCGGAGAGTTACGCGGGCCCTTCTGCCAGCCATGTCCGATCGACGTTTCGAGATTGTCATCGCCGCCGGTCGCCAGGTTGTGGCACGAATTGCAGGAGAAAACCCCTGATGCCGAGACGCGCGGATCGAAGAACAGTGCCTTGCCGAGCGCAATCTTCTCGGGCGTGATCTTGTTGTCCTTGACGGCCGGGATGGTGGACGGCAAGGGCTTGAACACTTCAAGTGCGGCCTGACGCAAATCGGCCGGAATAGCAGGATCCGCCGCCTGTGCAGCCGTCGCAACAAGGACGCAGACGGCCGCAGAGGATAATAGTTTTCTCATAAGAATCTCCATTCATCATCGAACAGAGACAGGTTAGAGCGACCCAAAGCTGGCCGGTTTGTCCGAGATCAAACCCTAACGTCTTGTTTTTCCACACGACGCAAAAACGCCCGGATCTCTCCGGGCGCTTTTTTCTTTTGTCAATTTCGCGGATGCGACGGATTGACGCTCCCGATCACTCGGCAGGCGTGTTCTCGCCTGCCATGTCCTGCAGCATCGGAGTTGCCGATGCGGCACCGGTCCCCTTGCGGCGTTCGTCGAGGATGAGGTCGTCGCGCGAGGTGGCGATGCGGCGGATCTGGGTCATCGTGCCACCGGTACCGGCCGGGATCAGACGGCCGACGATGACGTTTTCCTTCAGACCCTGAAGCGTGTCGGTCTTGCCGGCAATCGCTGCTTCCGTCAGCACCTTGGTCG
>JAEYTV010000247.1 GCA_023433855.1 Pseudomonadota bacterium
GAGGTAAGCGTGGTTGACCGTGGGCCGGGAATTGCCGCCGAACATGTTCCGAGGCTGACCGAGCGTTTCTATCGGGTAAGCGTTTCCGATAGCCGCTCGAAAAAGGGAACTGGCCTCGGCCTGGCGATCGTCAAGCATATTCTGACCCGGCACCGTGCGCGCTTGATCGTGAAGTCCGAGGTCGGCAAGGGCAGTGAATTCACGGTGCGGTTCTGACAGGCCGTCTCCGCGTCCGCGCCGTGGTTGCCTCCTGCCGGAGCTTTGGTTCCGTGAGCTGCTCCGTCGGGCTGCCCGCCGCACTGGCTGATCATCGCGCCTCCTCCTCGCGCCATTCAGGCAGCGGGAACAGGCGGTCATAGGCCCAGTTGAAGACGAAGGCATAGACGACATAGAAGAGCGCGAACGAGATATCCATCATCAGCGCCTCCCACACCGAGATACCGAGATACCAGGCTATGAAGGGAAGGAGCACGATCAGCAGCCCGAATTCGAACAGGATGGAGTGGCCGACCCTCACTGCCGGCGTCTTGCGAGTGCTGCCGGTCATACGTGTCATCAGATGGTCGAAGCCGAGGTTGTAGAGATAGTTCCACCCCGTCGCGATGGTCGCGCCGCCGATCGCGATGACGCCGATATCCGCAAGAGGCTTGCCAAAGACAAGCGCGCCCAGCGGAGTGACGATAAGAAGCGCGATGATCTCGAAGCTGATGGCGTGGCGGATGCGGTCGTAGGTGGAGCGCATGGTGACCCCTTGCGGGTTATCCGGGTCGTCCCGGCGTTTTGCCCAGTAAGGGGGAGGTCGTCCTCACGACCCGCAGATAGCGTTCCAGACAGCCTTGCGCAAGATCAGGCGGGCATCGTGCGACGCATCAGCATGCGTTCCAAACGAAAAAGCGGGCTTCCACCCGCTTCTCGGACCGGTCCCTGATTGTCGTTTGGTCAGGCGCGCACGGCAACCCTGCGGCGGTCATGGACCGGCTGGTAGGCGAGGCGCGCGTGATAGCTGCAGTAGGGCGAGGAATCCGGAGACTCGCAACCACAGAAATAGAAGTCATCCTTGAGCGGATCGCCAACCGGCCATTTGCAGGTGCGCTCGGTGAGGTCTGTCAGTGCCAGTTGACGGGAGATGGGCACGACCACGTTGGAAGCGGGACGGTATTCCACTTCCTGATAGGTCTCTAGTTCGACCTCTTCTTTGACCATGGTCGCCCCGACCGCGCGGGTAACAGTCCGCGTCGAGACGCGCGAGGCGTAGTTAGGCGCGCGGGGGGCGGATGTGGTGCGCTTGCCGGCCGAGCGATTGGCGGCCACGGCGCCTCCCGCCTTGGCGCGACCCGGCAGGCTAAGCCGGTGCACCTTGCCAATCACGGCGTTACGGCTGACGCCTCCGAGTTGTGCAGCGATCTGGCTGGCGCTCAGGCCTTCCGACCACAACCGCTTCAGCTTCTCGACCCGTTCGTCTGTCCAGTTCATGCCCGTTCTCCGCCTTTGAACGCATCGGCACGCAGAATCCTTCCACCTCTGCTGAGGAAATCATTCCGCAGCACCCACTACATATATGTCTGAGGTGACTAGTTCCGCCGCATGCAGTCTAGTAATTGATCTTTAACCTAGTGTGAGGCTGACTCCGTGGCAAGAGTCGGAGGAATCTGCACGAATCGATTTCCGGGTTTTCCCCAACTTGCTCTCCGGGAGAGTCATTTTTGTCACATTTACCGGCGTGTGCCTGTTGTGGCGGGGACAGCACTTCGGAAATGGCGTGTTTGTTGACATGCCGGCTTTAAATCGGGATAGTGCAGGTGCCGCCCCGTGGGCGGCATTTTGATTTTTTCAGGCCGGTTCACACCGGTGTGTTGATTGCCTTGAGGAGCGTTCTCGCCATGGCCGAAGCCACACTTTTCGACACCTTTGCCCGTGCCCCGCTGCGCTTCGAGCGCGGCGAGGGTGTCTGGCTCGTGACGGAAGGCGGAGAGCGATATCTCGACTTCGGCGCCGGTATTGCAGTCAACTCTCTGGGTCATGCCCACCCTCATCTCGTCGAGGCCTTGAAGGCCCAGGCAGAGAAGGTGTGGCACACCTCCAATCTCTACGAAGTGCCGGGCCAGGAGAAGCTCTCCCGCCGTCTCACCGACCACTCTTTCGCCGACAAGGTGTTCTTCACGAATTCCGGTGCCGAGGCGCTCGAATGCGCAATCAAGACGGCGCGCCGCTACCAGTATGTGAAGGGTCGCCCGGAGCGCTTCCATATCATTACCGTCGAAGGAGCTTTTCACGGCAGGACGCTGGCAACGATCGCGGCTGGCGGACAGGCGAAATACCTTGAAGGTTTCGGACCAAAGGTCGAGGGCTTTGACCAGGTGCCATTCGGCGACATGGATGCCTTGAAAGCCACGATCACGGAAAAGACGGCCGCAATCCTGATCGAGCCGATTCAGGGCGAGGGCGGTATTCGTCCGGTGCCCAAGGCGTTTCTGCAGGCAATTCGTGACTTGTGCGACGAACACGGTCTGCTTCTGATCTTCGACGAGGTGCAGACCGGAGTAGGACGCACAGGCAAGCTCTTCGCTTACGAGTTGTCGGGTGTGGAGCCGGATATCATGGCGCTCGCCAAGGGCATCGGCGGCGGTTATCCGCTTGGTGCCTGCCTTGCTACCGCCGAGGCGGCCTGCGGCATGACTGCGGGCACCCACGGCACCACCTACGGCGGCAATCCGCTTGGCATGGCTGTGGGTAATGCCGTTCTCGACATTATCCTCGTCGATGGCTTTCTGGAAAACGTCCGCGACGTGTCGCTGATCTTCCGCCAGGGGCTCGCAAGCCTGAAGGACCGTTTCCCCGACGTGATAGAAGAAATTCGTGGCGAGGGGCTGCTGCTCGGGGTCAAGGCCAAGGTTCCTGCTGGCGACTTCGTTGCGGCCATGCGTGCGGAGCACATGCTTGCGGTCCCGGCGGGCGACAATGTGGTACGTCTGCTGCCGCCGCTGACGATAACGCCGGAGGAGGCCCGGGAAGGATTATCGCGGATCGAGAAGGCAGCGGAAAAGCTGGCGGCCGCCGATATGAAAAAGTCGGCCTAACGGCTATTGAGGGGGCGCCGCTGGTGGTTCCCTCTTCACAGGGAACAAAACATGGCATCTCCGAAGCATTTTCTCGATCTTTCGACCGTTTCCGCGGCGGACCTGCGTTCCATCCTTGAGGACGCCAAGACCCGAAAGCAGGCAACGAAGGCCGGCACTGCGGAAAAGCCGCTCGCCGGGAGGGTGCTTGCGATGATCTTCGAGAAGCCTTCGACCCGCACCCGCGTTTCGTTCGACGTGGGCATGCGTCAGCTGGGTGGCGAGACCCTGTTCCTTTCGGGCACCGAGATGCAGCTCGGACGTGCCGAGACGATCGGCGATACAGCCAAGGTGCTCTCGCGGTATGTCGATGCCATCATGATCCGGACCACTGATCATGCTCGCATGCTGGAACTGGCCGAGCACGCTACGGTTCCAGTAATCAACGCGCTGACGGACGACACCCATCCCTGCCAGATCATGGCCGACATCATGACCTTCGAGGAACACCGCGGTCCGATCGCAGGCAAGACGATTGCCTGGACCGGGGACGGCAACAACGTGCTGCATTCCTTCGTGGAAGGAGCCGCCCGCTTCGGTTACCGCATGAACATGGCAGTGCCCATGGGCTCGGAGCCGCACGATAAGTTCCTGAACTGGGCGCGCAACAACGGCGGCGATATCATGCTCTGCCATGACGCGGAGCGCGCAGTCGCCGGCGCCGACTGCGTTGTTACCGATACATGGATCTCCATGAACCAGGAACACAAGGCGCGCGGTCACAACGTCTTCCAGCCTTATCAGGTCAATGCCGCCTTGATGGAACACGCGAGCCAGGATGCTCTGTTCATGCACTGTCTGCCCGCCCATCGCGGCGAGGAAGTCACTGATGACGTCATCGATGGACCACAATCAGTGGTGTTCGACGAGGCCGAAAATCGTCTGCATGCCCAGAAGTCCATTCTTGCATGGTGCTTCGGCGCGGTCTGACCTCTTCCCGCGGTCTTGAATTTGTCCGAAGACCGCCCCACTTGTCGGCTACCAAAAATGCGCCGTTCAGATGCGGTGCCTCAACATACATCGTCAACGCCTTTTCCTCCGGCCTGCGGTTCCGCTCGGCCGGCGCTTGTGTAAAAGTTTCCGAGGCGGGGCGCGAAGGAGTAAATCATGGCGGAAGCGACTGTGGAACTGAACGACCTCGATCTCGCCGGCGATGACCGCGTGGTTCCCTTCCAGGTGGAAGGACTGGATGTGAGAGGGCGTGCGGTCCAACTCGGACCGCTGCTCAACACTGTCCTTGCCCGGCACGACTATCCCGCGCCAGTCGCACGGCTGCTGGCGGAGGCGATCGTGCTCACCGCCCTGCTTGGTACCTCGCTCAAGTTCGACGGTAAGTTCACGGTCCAGACGAAGGGCGACGGTCCTGTAGACCTGCTGGTCGCCGATTTCGCCACGCCGGAAAGCCTGCGGGCCTATGCGCGCTACGATAGCGAAGCGTTGGCCGCGGCCGTCAGGGAGGGCCGGACCTCGCCGCCCGATCTGCTTGGCCAGGGTATCCTTGCCTTCACGATAGACCAGGGGAGTGGCATGCAGCCCTATCAGGGCATCGTGCCACTTGACGGGTCCTCGCTGGAAGAGATCGCCGGCGTGTATTTTAGGCAATCGGAACAGATCCCCACGAAGGTGCGTCTTGGCGTTGCCGAACTTTTTGACCGGGACGCCGACGGCAAACCCCGCCACAACTGGCGTGCAGGGGGGCTTGTGGCTCAGTTCCTGCCGCAGGCGCCGGAGCGGATGCGCCAGTCCGATCTGCACGGGGGGGATGGCGATGAGCGCGACGCCGAATGGACCGACGATGACGCCTGGATGGAAGCGCGTACGCTGGTTGAAACGATCGATACCGACGAACTGACCGATCCTCAGGTGCCGATCGAAAGGCTGCTCTTCCGGCTTTTCCACGAGCGCGGCGTTCGTGTCTACGAGCCTCAGGGTGTCTACGACCGGTGCAGTTGCTCGCGCGAGAAGATCAAGTCGGTGTTGCAGGGGTTCACGGCCGAGGAGATCAGGGAAAGCGAGGAAGACGGCCACATCGCCGTTACCTGCGAATTCTGCTCGACCACCTACCGCTACGATGCCGCGGAATTGCTTGACGCCTGATCAGTTCAGGACACGCGGCAGCCCTGGACTGTCGAGCGAAAAGGCGGGGATGGCGACCTCAAAGGTTTCGCCGTCCTCGGTCTCCATTTCATAGTGTCCGAACATCATCCCCGACGGAGTGTCGAGCGGGCAGCCGGAGGAATACTCATAGGATCCGCCCGGCTCCAGCAGCGGCTGTTCACCCACCACGCCGAGCCCGTCCACTTCGTCGACGATGCCGTTCTGGTCGGTAATATGCCAATAGCGGCGCACGAGCCGGACGGCGAGAGCCGAGTGGTTCTGGATGACGATACGATAGCCCCACACATAGCGGTTCTCCTCCGGACTGGATTGTTCCTCCAGGTAATAGGGCTCGACCGCCACTTCGATATCTCTGGTCCGGGCGCTGTACATGCGAAACCTCAACGAACTCGTTTGGAGATAATGGACGCCGATATGCAAACGTCAAGAAACTTGCCGCTTTCGGCTGGCTCCGGCGGGCTGTTATTGAAGCCAGGGATAATCGATATGGTGAATCCGCTGGGGCCGGAAACACCATGACCGGTTATTCTAGCCGGCGATCTTGGCGAGTGCCTGAGCGAAGTCTTCGAGAAGATCCTCGCTGTCTTCGATGCCTGCAGAAAAACGCACCGTGCCTGGGGTAATTCCCAGTTCGCTCCGGGCTTCATCTGTGAGGTTCTTGTGGGTTGTCGTGCCGGGGTGGGTGATCAGGCTGCGCGCATCGCCAAGATTGTTCGAAATGGTAACGATGTCGAGCGCGTTCTGCAGTTTGAAGGCCGCCTCCTTGCCGCCTTTGAGCTCGAAGCAGACGAGCGTCGAGCCGCCCTTCATCTGCTTGGCGATGATGTCGGCCTGCGGGTGGTCCTTGCGGCCCGGATAGACCACGCGCGCGACCTGCTTCTGGTCTGCGAGGAAATCGGCGATGCGGGAGGCGTTTTCCGTCTGCTGCTTGACGCGCAGCGGCAGGGTCTCCACTCCCTTAAGGAGCGTCCAGGCATTGAACGGTGACATGGCAGGACCGGTATGCCGGAAATAGTCATGCAGGTTCTCGTCGATCCACGCCTTGTCTGAAAGCACGATGCCGCCGAGGCATCGGCCCTGCCCGTCGATATGCTTCGTAGCGGAATAAACGACGATATGGGCGCCGAGCTCCAGCGGCTTCTGGAAGAGCGGTGTGGCAAAGACATTGTCGACCACCACTTTCGCACCAATCTGGTCGGCAAGCTTGGCAACGCCGGCGATATCGACGACTTCCAGCGTCGGATTGGTCGGGCTCTCCAGGAAGAAGACCTTCGTCTTCGGCGTGATCGCCCTTTCCCAGTTCTCCAGGTCCCGGCCGTCGATCAGCGTGCAGTCGATACCGTATTTCGGCGCGAGCGTCTCGACGACCCAGCGGCAAGAGCCGAAGAGCGCGCGAGCAGCGACGATGTGGTCGCCAGCCTTCAACTGGCATAGTATGGCGGCGGTGACGGCTGCCATCCCCGAGGCTGTGGCGCGGGCATCTTCGGCGCCCTCCAGGGCGCACATCCGTTTTTCGAACATGTCGTTGGTCGGGCTGCCGTAACGCGCATAGATGAACCCGTCCGTTTCTCCCTTGAAACGCGCCTCTGCGGCTTCGGACGTTTCATACACGAAGCCCTGGGTCAGGAAGATCGCTTCGGACATCTCGCCGTATTGCGAGCGGAGCGTACCCCCGTGAACGAGCTGGGTTGCCGGGCGCCATGTCTTGGTCATGCTAATCCCCATGTTTAAAACAACAAAAAACCGGCCGCGAAAGCAGACCGGTTTGGCACCCGGTCCTTTTAGCCACTTGTTTAACGTGGCTGCAAGCCGACCGGCCAAATCACCACGGGATAAAGGTGCCATACGCCTGCTCTCGTCTTGCGTCAATGGCTGCAATTTGGTTTTGTCGCTTCGTAATGTGGAAGAGGCATGATGGCTCGTGAAACTGGGATCTTGGCGGACCGTGCGATCGCGGCGCTGTTCGAAACGGGACGGCTTAAGTCCGAGCGCGAGCTCGATCGCGACCAGATTCAGCCGGCAAGCCTCGATCTCCGCCTCGGCGCCAAGGCGTTTCGTGTTCGCGCCAGCTTCATGCCGGGCCCAAACAGTCTCGTCTCGGACAAGCTCGACCGCCTGAAGCTGCATGTGATCGACCTTTCCGAGGGCGCTGTGCTGGAAACGGGCTGCGTCTACATCGTGCCCCTGATGGAGAAGCTCGATCTGCCATCCGGCATGTCGGCGTCGGCTAATCCAAAGAGCTCGACGGGCAGACTGGATATCTTCACCCGTGTCATCACCGACTATGCGCAGGAGTTCGACAAGATACCGGCCGGTTATTCCGGTCCCCTCTATCTGGAGATTTCACCGCGCACCTTCCCGATCGTCGTGCGGCGCGGTTCGCGCCTGTCGCAGATCCGGTTCCGCGTTGGCAACGCGCTTCTCGGCGAGCCGGACCTGCTTCAACTCCACAAGGATGAGGTGCTGATCGCGGGCAGCAAGCCCAATGTCACCGGAGGCGGCATCGCTCTGTCCATTGATCTGGCGGGCGACAAGGATGGGTTGATAGGCTACAGGGGCAAGCACCACACCGCGGTCGTTGACGTCGACAAGAAGGCGCAGCACGACATTTTCGATTTCTGGGAACCGCTCTACAGCCGTGGCCGCAACGAACTGATCCTCGATCCGGACGAATTCTACATCCTGGTTTCACGCGAGGCAGTTCATGTGCCGCCCCTTTTCGCCGCGGAGATGACGCCGTTCGATCCGCTGGTTGGCGAGTTCCGCGTTCACTACGCGGGCTTCTTCGATCCGGGCTTCGGCCATGAGGCCGCCGGCGGGCGCGGCAGCAGGGCTGTACTGGAAGTACGCAGCCACGAAGTGCCCTTCATTCTCGAAGACGGCCAGATCGTCGGCCGCTTGGTCTATGAACACATGCAGGAGCGGCCGGAAGGGCTATACGGTGCCGGCCTCGGGTCGAACTACCAGGCACAAGGCTTGAAGCTCTCGAAGCATTTTCGTGCGACAGAGGTCATGAAGGGTGCTTGACAGGCAGCTCCTTCTGTTGGAAGTCTGGGACCGCGACGCGGGTGTAGCTCAATGGTAGAGCAGCAGCTTCCCAAGCTGAATACGAGGGTTCGATTCCCTTCACCCGCTCCAGCAACTTCAATACGTTACAGGCAATACCGTTTCACTGTTTCACTGCCGTTGCACTCGGCCTGTTCGCCTTACGTGCTTCGGCAATCTTGCGGCTCGTCTCAAGTCCGTCGCCGCGGCTGTATTTTTTCGTCATTTTTGTTGTCGAGTGGGTAGCGAGATTGCTGGCAAGCTCCAGCGATCCTGTTGCCTCGACCGTTTCCGAAACCGCGCCTGCGCGCGAATCCATCGACCAGACGTGTGATGGAACGCCGGCCTTGTCTCTCACCTTGCGGAATTTCTCCGCATAGCGGTTTTCCCAATATGGCTTTCCATGGTCTTCGTCGATGACGATGGGGCCGATCTCGGGGATGGTGTAAGCCTTCAAGGCTTCCAGGACGAGGGGCATGGCGTTCAGATCGCGCGCGACCTCCGCACCATTCTTGCTGGTCTTGAGCTTCAGGATCAGATCCTTGGAAAGGTTCTGAGCCGTCGGCCCGCGCCAGCGGAACGGCCCGCCTCCTTCCGGCGGTGCCCACTCGCCAATGACGTCGATCCGGCGCAGCGCCGATTCGAACTTCAAGGCCTCGACGAAGCCAATGGATGGGCAGTTCAGTTTAGCGCTCATCTTCACGATGGCGAGGCACTGCTCGTATGTCATCGCGACGTCCCGGGAGGCCGGAAGCTCAAAGCGCATGCCCGCGAGTATGTCGCGGGCCTGCCTGCACCCTCTTAGCCTTTCTCCAGCGCCATAGGACAAAACAATCCTAAGGAGCTTGATCGCTCCACTTGCCCGGCGGTGGCCCTTCTTCTTCCATTGGGTGAACCAACGTGTGAAGTCAGAGGCACGCAGGGCGTTGACGTCGCGATCGCCAACGTTTTTGGCGAGCACCCGCAAGCTCGGCTCGTAGTCCCGGATGCGGGTGGAGTGCTTTACGCTGTGCCAGGAGCTTGTCCTGTCATGGCGGTACTTCTCGATCAGAGACCTGATCGTGCCATCGAATGCCGGCTCCGCGCCTGCTTTCCTGACCTCAGCGCGGAGCTCCTTCGTCAGGCGTTGGCACTCGGCGGAGATCTGCTCGTCCGTACTGTCGTCCGGCAAGCGAATAAGCGATAGCGCCTTGGATGCGCCCTTCACTGCTCGTTGCGGGTTCCAGTAGTGGACCAAAGACCCATCTTTGCGCGGCCGGCTCTGGTAGCCAGGCCTGTCAGTCCTCATCCCAGTTCTCCTTTCCATCAGGGGCGAAATTGCCCGATGGAAGAATGCCCAGCGGATTGCCCTCGCCGTCAACCAGTTTCTCGGGGTCGGCCGGCAGGATAGTCGCGATCAGAGTTTTCATGTCCATCTGCACGACAGCGCCCGCTTTGGCGGCTGCCTTGAAGATTCGCTCCATATCCGCTTGCTTGAACGCGACCTTAGTCACGACCCACCTCCCTCGTCTGCGGCGGTAGGGCGAGGGCGGCTTCTAAGGCGAGGCGAGCAGCTCGGTAGATAGCTTGCTCGGATGCGTTGACGTGTCCGATGAGGATGTCTCCCGCCGCAATGACCATGCGGTCGGTTACCACCACTTGCGCCTGGGGCGGTGGGGGTGTGACGCAAGGTTCGCTCAAGCCGGCTCCTGCACTCTCCGCGTCGTTGTTCGGGACGCCTCCCAACACAGTAGCGAAGGGCTGGCTCCCCGCCTGGGCCTGCCCTTCGGCTCCACCGGAGGGACCAGGGTAAACCTTCATCCGTCCGGCAATGTTCTCGTGCACGCCTGGAGTTGGCTGCCGGTCAACCATGACGGGCCTCCTGCAGGGCGCGGACGTGTACGGAGATACGGGGTAGCGAAATCGGCATGACAACCTGAGAGCCGTTCCTGCCAGGAACCCTCCGGGAAATGACAATCTTGCGCTCGTCCGGCTGGATGCGGCCATACCGCGCCTCGTCCAGCCATTGCTGCTTGTTGACGGAAATGAGGTTGGCAACTGCCTTGCGAAGGCCGTAGTCATGCCGGCCTGCGATCGTCGAGGCAGACTGCCCGAGAAGGAACGCCTCCCTGATGGCTTCCTCGTCGAGCTCCACTGCCTCGGGACGGCGATCCACTCTGGTCATCGATTTGGTCATTGTATCCTCCGGTCCGATTGGGATGCCGCCGCACGCAGAACAGAAGCGGCGGACACCGAAGCGGACCGATCAGGCCTGCATTTCGGGCAGACCCTGGTAGGCTGGAAGATCCGTTTCCCGCGCCGCGCGCTCCATGTCGCGCATCACCTGCTCGGTCACGAAGGTATCCGGCCGGTACATCTGGAAGATCCACGTAACGGAGCCTTCACGAACCCTGTAACGGAGGCGGACCGGAAGACGGATGGGCTCACCCATGAAGAACGGCGGCAACTGGATGATGAACAGCGAGGGCACAATCAGCTTGTCGCCCTTCATGTCGCGGTGCTCTTCCTGCCAGGTGAGTTCCCCTTCGCCGCTCTGCAGTGTCACGTTGTTGCTGACGCGGGTCTCGGCGTGAACCTTCAGGCCGATGAAAAGCATCTTCAGCTCGTTGGGGTATGCCACCTTGCCACCAAGCTTCTCCTGCCAATAGGAGACCTCTTCCTCATGGGGTGCGGCAAGCTCGCCGATATGATCTTCGATGAATTCGGCAAACGCCTGCTGGTTCATCGGCTGCTTGTCTGCCTTAACCCATGCCTGCCATTCTTCCGAAAGCGGGAACTTGTACTCCACCCGGTGCCTGCCGTTGTCTGCTGCGCCGCCCTTCTGGTCCTGGTGGTAGTCGATGATCGTCAGGAGGGTCGGGGCGCGCCAATCGGTATTGGCGAATATGACGCTGTCGTCGGTGGAGTGGCGATCGGTCAGCGCGATGAAGCTTTCGAGCGTCGTTACTCTGGCGACGCCCGTTTTTCGATCCGGGGTGTCCCTCCATCTGTCGAATAGTGGCTTCAGGTCGGTCGCGGTCCCCGCCTTCGGGTCGAGGAGAACCGGGATGGACGGCGGGACTCCCTTTGCGCCTGATGGCGCCGTGAGGGTCTGGATTTGAACGCCCCTTTCCCTCGCCAGGTCGGCGACGGCATTGATGGCGGTTTCGGACAATTGGTCCATGATCGATGTTCTCCGTTGAAAATGGATCGGTGAAGATCAGGAAGGGCGGGTAAGCGTCGACCGACCGTGATCGATCTCGCGGGGGCCGCCGATCATGTCGAGCTGCTGGGGATGCTCCGTCGAAATGTTGCCGTCGTCGGTCATGAAGAAGACGCTCGATCGGCGCGGCAGCTCCGGCAGCTTGACGGGCGGGATCTTGGCGTTGAACTCGATCATGTCGCCTTTGGCCGTCAGCTTCAGTTCGAGCTTGACGGTGGCCGAGAATGACCGGTTGGGCTGGGCGTCGATCAGTTCCTGCAGCGCACACTGGGTTTCGTGCAGGGTGTCGGACAATTCCTCGTTCAGCTTGCCGCTTTCCAGCATGCCGAAGAGGGTCTTTGCATCGCGTATGATCTTCATGGCGGTTTATCCCCGTTGAGGTTGTTTGCCGGTCGCCTTCACAGACGGGCGGTCATGGCAAAGCCGAGAAAGAAGACGATCGCTGCCAGCAGCGTGAACTCGACGGCGCGCAGCCGCCAGAAGCTCGCAGTTGCCAGAATATCGAGCAGATCCGGATCGACGCGTCGCGGGCGCGCAGTCTCGCACGCGAATGGCGTGAGGGTGATCGTCTTCATGCCGGCACCTGTTCGCGAACCACCTTGGTCTTGGTGATCTTCAGGTCCGGGTAGCGCTTGCCGACGTGCTTGCTTGCATCGACGGCTGAGGCGGCCAGGACATCGTGCTTGGAGCCGTCCGACAGGTGAACGCGGAAATGCGTCTGCACCTGCTTCGGCTTGTCTTCGGGTCGGGCTGGCGGCGTGCGCCGCTCCAGGGTGCGGTCAAAGCCGAGCATCGGCGTCAGACCTGCTTCTGCTGCAGGCGAGCATAAAGCTCGGCCGCGCGGGCAATATTTTCGTCGCTCAGCTGCTCGTCGGTGTAACCGAGCTGCTTGAACTGCGCCTTGCTCTGGCCTTCGCCGCGCTCCAGCGCGATCTGGGCCAGCTCCAGCGGAATGTTGCGGGCGTGGACGGGATTGTAAGGCTTGGTGTCTGCAACGGCAGTCTGCACGGGTCTCTCCATCTGTTGAGGTTCCCTGCTGGCCGGCGCACCATCGGCGGATCATGCGCCGGCCACTCTTGGGCAGGGATCATTCCGACGTGGGGTTGCCGTCGGATGGAAAGAATGTGCATGAC
>JAEYTV010000402.1 GCA_023433855.1 Pseudomonadota bacterium
CGAAAGGACGCTGTCATCGCCTCGAGTTCTTCGGCGATCTCTGTCACCGACATGCAGAGCGCTTGCGCGCATCCGGAACGGGTAGTGCTTGGCCACCCGTTCAATCCGCCCCATCTGGTGCCGCTGGTCGAGCTGGCAGGAGGCGAGCGGACGGAAGACGCCGCTCTGGCCAGAGCGGAGCGCTTTTACAAACTGATCGGCAAAGTGCCTGTAAGGCTGAAGAAGGAGATGTACGGACATATCGCCAACCGCCTGCAGGCAGCGATCTTTCGGGAGGCGATCCACCTGCTCGAAGCGGGTGTGGCCTCGGCGGAGGATATCGATCGTGCGGTAACGGAAGGCCCCGGCCCGCGGTGGGCCCTGATGGGACCTTTCCTCACCTATCGTCTTGCAGGAGGTGACAGGGGCATGCAAGGCTTCTGGGACATGTTCGCGCCGATGCAGGCAAAGTTGTGGAGCGAATTGGGTTCCCCCCTGCCGGATGCCGATCTGCAAGCAAGGGTCACCGAGGCGGTGGAGAACTCTTACGCTCATCGTCCGCTCCGGACACTAGCCGAGGAACGCGATACGCGTCTACGCCAGGTGCTGTCGGTGAAGTCGTCGGGAAAGGTGGAGTGATTTTCGCCACAAACCTCCCGCGCCGGATGGCAAAAGAGCGCCGCGACCGCAGCCGCTGCGCTCCCGTCTGAATTCAGTGGAGATTCGAGTTCACGGGCGAGCCAAAAGGCTTGACGGGGCTTCGCCCTTCTGCAGCCAGCTTTCCAGCGCGCCCAGAGGATCTAGGTCCGCCTGCGTCAAACCGCTGGGACCCGCCGCAATGCCGCAGTGGTCGAGACCCGGGATCATGTAGAGCCGCACGTTCTTGGCCAGCGCCTCCGCACCACCTGCCGCTTTCTCGGCTGCATCATGCCATGCGATCGTCGTATACGGCGATACGATCGCATCCGCCCAGCCATGCCAGACGATCATCTTGCCGCCTGCCTCGCGAAAGGCAGAAATATCGGGGTCGTCCGCGTTGTACATCTTTGCCGCGGCTTCCATGCGGCCAGGATCCTTGTCGAAATCAAAATCGGTCGCCTTGTAGGCCGGGCCCGGATCGTCCGGATACGCCATGTACGAACCGAAGGACTGCGCGAAAAGCGGGTTCAGCCCCGGTGCGCCAGCCTCATTGCCAGTCAGCCACGTGCGCCAGAACGGCTCGGATCCCTCGGGGATTCCACCAACGAACACCGTCTTGCCGGAAGAGTCGACGGGCGATCTGCGCCATTTCTCGACAACCGCCCGTTCTTCCGCCGTGATGCAGGCCTTGCCCTCGGCACCAGGATTGCAGGTTATCTTGGACAGATCGACGGCGCATTGGCGGGGGTCGGCGATCACCTTGTCTTCATGGCCATCGGCACCGTCACACTGACGCATGACTTCGGCACCAATCAAATCGACCTTGTCGGCCTTGAGGATCTGTTTTCCATCGGCCCCCGTATTGGCCTGCACCTGCCATGCAAGGCCCGCACCGGCAAGGCCAGTTTCGTTCAGCGCCGGGGCGCCGGAGATGATCCCCTGGAACATTGTCGGGTATCGAAGGGCGGCCATGTTGGCCATGCGTCCCCCGGTGGAGCAACCCTGGAAGATCGCCTGATCCGGGGACTTGCCGTAGAACGCCTCGACCATCACCCGGGCGACCCGATTGGTTTCGCCGATCGACCGCCAACCCCAGTCACGCTCGGCGTTGACGTTACCATCCGCCCAGTCGGCATCAACGGAGGTCAGGCCGTGATGGCCGCTGTCGGTGGCAGCGGTCGCATAACCTTTCTGAAGACCCGGACCCATCGCGTTGACAAAGCCGCTACGTCCACCGAGGTTGCCGCAGAATCCGCCGCACCCCACTTGGTAGAAGCGGCCGTTCCACCCCTCGATCGGAAGACGCACCTCGATGGAGATGGCCGGCAGCGCGGTGGCACGTACCTCACAATAAGCCGGCGTTTCGCCGGATGCGTCCACAACGCGCGCAGATGTCGCATAGCCGCCGTCAAATACCGCGTCCCGAAGGGTCGCGCATCTTTGGGCCAACCGGGCATCAGCAAGCGCGGGCGTGCCGACCATGGCACCCGGCGCGGAACCCGCACCGATCAATGCCAACATCGTCCATCTCAGAACTAGAGGCTGCATGTCTCTTTCTCCTCGCTATTGCGGGATACGGGATCGGTCCTCCTCCGTCTCCGCCTCCCTCGGTTGCACTGCTACTCCGGCGCAGCCTCTTCAGCAGAGGTTCCTGCTGCCTTCTATTCGGCGGCTCCGACAGATCCCGGTCATTCGGGGATCCGTCCAGTCCGCTTCGCTGGCTTCAGAATGCCACCTGGTCTCCGCCCTTGAGTGCAAGGAGGTTCCGGGCTTCTGCCGGCGTAGCGATCTCCAATCCCAAGCTTTCGAGCACTTGTCGAATGCGACGAACCTGTGCCGCATTGGAACGAGCGAGCCTGCCTGGCCCGTCCCAAAGCGAGTCCTCGAGCCCGACGCGGACATTGCCGCCCATCGCGGCCGCCATGGTGGTGATCGGCAGTTGATGGCGCCCTGCCCCTAACACCGACCAGACGTAGTCCTCGCCGAACAACCGGTCAGCGGTGCGCTTCATGTGTGAAACGTCATCAGGGTGGGTACCGATGCCGCCCAGGATCCCGAAAACCGTCTGGATGAACAGGGGGCCCTCGACCAGACCCCGGTCACGAAAATGCGCAAGGTTGTAGAGGTGACTGGTGTCGTAGCATTCGAACTCGAACCGCGTGCCGTTGCCGCCGCAACGCGCCAGGATGTACTCGATATCCTTGAAGGTATTCTTGAAGACCGTATCGCGGGTTTTCTTTAGATATTCAGGCTCCCAGGCATGCTGGAACCTCTCGTACCGTGCGAGCATGGGATAGAGACCGAAATTCATCGACCCCATGTTGAGGGAGGCCACCTCGGGAGCGAAGCTGAAGGCAGGCCGCAGGCGCTCTTCGACCGTCATCGTCGGACTGCCGCCGGTGGTGAGGTTTAGCACCGCCTCCGTGGCCTGCTTGATGCGCGGCAGGAAAGACAAGAACACCTCGGGATCCTGGGTCGGTCGGCCGTCGGCAGGATTGCGAGCGTGCAGGTGGAGGATTGCCGCCCCCGCCTCCGCCGCCTCGATGGCCTGAGCGGCGATCTCATCTGCGGTAACGGGCAAATGCGGGGACATGCTCGGCGTGTGAATTCCGCCGGTAACGGCACAGGTGACAATGACCTTCCGGGCTGACTTCGCCATGCTTCCCTCTTGCTTGATTTCAGATGTTTTCGACGTTGCCGCAGACGCTGATCGCCTGGCCGGAGATGTTGGCGCCGCCCGGAGAGGCGAGAAACAGCGCCATGGCCGCGACGTCTTCTGGCTCCACCATGCGCCGCAGCGAGATGTTGGATAGATACTGCGCCTCCATTTCCTCGTAGCTTCGCCCGGATGCCTCCGCCCGATCGCGTATGACGCTCTCGATACGGGCGCCCCGTACAACGCCTGGCAAGATGGCGTTAACGCGGATCCCGTCGGGACCCATCTCCTTGGCGAGGCTTTGGGTCAGCCCGACGATACCCCACTTGGAGGCCGCGTACGGCGTGCGAAGCCCATAGCCCAGACGGCCAGCGACCGATGAAATGTTGACGATCAATCCCGCCTGGCTCGCCCGCAGCAAGGGGGCGGCACGGCGGACTACGAGAAGCTGGCCGAGCAGGTTGACGTCAAGGGTGCCTCGGATCTCGTCTACCGACAGCTCATCAATCGCTCCCGTCGGCCCTGCTATCCCGGCATTGTTGATCAGCACGTCCACCCCTCCGAGCTTTGCGGTGACCTTGTCGATCAGTGCATCGACCTGCCTGTCGTCGGAGACGTCCGTGCGCGTTGTCGAGAGCTCGGGGGGTTCATCTGCAAAGACTGCCAGAGCCTGGTCGTCGATGTCGCAGATCATCACTCTGGCCTCTGCCTGGAGGAAGGCTCGCGTGATGGCCGCACCGATACCCGAAGCGCCTGCGGTTATCAGAACCCGCAGCCCGGAACGCGGCCGCATCCGTTCGATCATGTTCATTTTCGGTCCAGTCGATAGAGTTTCGGTGATGGAGCCATCTCAGGCGACCTCGAGCCAGTTTCGGCGCACTTCGGGAGCTGCATCGAGTTCAGCCGGGGTTCCGCGGAAAACAAGTTCACCATGTC
>JAEYTV010000315.1 GCA_023433855.1 Pseudomonadota bacterium
CGCGGAAAGGTCATTCCCCTGGCGGATATCCGCCTGGCTTTCGGCATGGACGCGACGAAACCCACCATCGACAGCCGGATCATCGTCATCGAGATCGAACTGGACGGGGAATCGGTTCTCACCGGAATCCGCACCGACAAGGTGCATGAAGTCACCAGCCTTCTGCGTGCGGCGGGCGAGCCACCGCCAAGCGTCGGGATGCGCTGGCGCCCCGACTTCATCGATTGCCTTGTCAAACGGGGAACGGAGTTCATCATCGTTCCCAACCTCCGGGTGATCTTTTCCGCACAACACGACCATTCCGCAACCGCGGCCCCCCGCGGTTGATTACGCGTTCAACGGAGATGTAAAATGCGCGCCTCGATCAAACTGAAGCTAGCCCTCGCGTTCGGCTTCGTCATTCTGATGCTTGTCGGAACGGCCGCCTACGGCATCTTCAGCCTGAGTCACCTCAACCAGACGCTGGAAGACGTGCTGCAGGGCCCGGCTATGCGCCTGCAACTGACGCAGGAGCTGGATATCGAACAGATTCAGCAGATCCGCGAACAGAAGAACCTGCTGCTCGCCACCAACTCGGCGGAAGTCCAGAATTCGATCAGCCATGCCGACAAGGCACGAGCCCACTTCGATTCGACCTTCAAGAAGCTAGAGGCTCTCGCCACCGATCAGGACAGGCACATCTGGCCAAAGCTTGCAGCACTGACGAGCGAGTATCGCAAGCAGGACGACCGTATCCGCGCGCTGGTGCTGAACAACGACGTGGCCACGGCAATCCGGGTTTCCACGGGTGACGCAGGCGCCGTTATTACCGAAATCGACAAGCTGTTCGCCGAGGTTGTCGCGATGGAGGCGAGCCACCTGACGTCTGCCGAGGACGAGGCGGACGCAGACTACACCCAGACCCGCATGATCATGATTACAGTGGCCGGCGTTGCCATCGTGATCGCAATCATCGCCGCCTTCTGGATCGCGCTGTCGATCAACAGGGGCCTGCGGAGCGCCGTGTCGGCAGTCCAGAATGTGTCCGAAGGCGACCTGTCCCGATTTGCGACGATCACCAGCAAGGACGAGATCGGAGATCTGCTTGGCTACGTCAATGCGATGATAGAACGCCTGCGCGGGGTGGTGGCCGATGCGTTGGCGGCGTCCGACAACGTGTCGTCGGGCAGCCAGGAACTCTCCTCCAGTTCCGAGCAGCTGAGTCAGGGGGCGACCGAACAGGCGTCGTCGGCAGAAGAGGCGTCCGCCTCGATGGAGCAGATGGCCGCCAACATCAAGCAGAACGCCGACAATGCCGCCCAGACGGAAAAGATCGCCCGCCAGTCCTCCAGGGATGCGGAAGCAAGCGGCGCAGCCGTTGCGCGTGCCGTCGGCGCCATGAGGACGATTGCCGAGAAGATCTCCATCGTCCAGGAGATCGCCAGGCAGACCGACCTTCTTGCCCTCAATGCCGCCGTCGAGGCCGCACGGGCCGGCGAGCACGGCAAGGGATTTGCCGTCGTCGCCTCGGAGGTGCGCAAGCTTGCCGAACGCTCGCAGGCAGCGGCAGCCGAGATCAGCGCCCTGTCGGGTGACACGGTCCAGGTCGCCACCGAAGCAGGCGAGATGCTGAACCGGCTCGTTCCCGACATCCAGAAGACTGCCGAACTGGTGTCGGAGATCTCCGCCGCCTGCCGCGAGCAGGACATCGGTGCCTCGCAGATCAACGAGGCGATCCAGCAGCTCGACAAGGTCACCCAGCAGAACGCCGGGGCCTCGGAAGAGATGTCGGCAACCTCCGAAGAACTTGCCGCTCAGGCCGAGGAGCTTCAGGCATCCATCGCATTCTTCAGGGTCGACCAGAAGCCCGCCAACAGCCAGCGGATGCACACATCTGCCACCAGAGGCGCGACACAGAAGGCCCAGGCTCGAACCCCCGCCCGCTCCAACGATCCGCGTGGCGCAGGCCAGACAGTGGCCGGACAGCAGAACCGGGTCAAAGGCTTCGCTCTCGACATGTCCATGGGCGGCCCAGACATGGACGATGACGATTTCAAGGAGAGCGCATGATGGCAGGCATATCCTCCGAAGCACAATTCGTGACATTTGCCCTTGGCGACGAGGTCTTTGCGGTTCCAGTGGAAGTTGTGCGGGAGATCCTCGATCACGAGGACCCGTTCAAGATCCCGCACGGCCCGGAATATCTTCTGGGCTTGCGGGATGTCCGGGGGCAAGGTGTCCCCGTCATCGACCTGCGCCTGCGGCTCGGCATGTCAAGAACCGTGAAGACGCCGCACACCCGCATCCTCGTGCTCGACGTACCGGTCGCAGACCGCGTCCTTGCGCTGGGCCTGGTCGCAGATCGCGTTTTCGAGGTCGTCCCATTCCGTCAGGACCAGATCGAAACGGCGCCCGACATCGGGATCCGCTGGCGCTCTGACTACATAGCCGGCGTCGTGCGCCGGAACGGCGGTTTCGTCGTGATCGTGGACCTCGCTCGGCTGTTTTCAGATGCCGGTCAGGCGCTGGTTGGCGTCGGACCGCAGGTTGAAGTGGCATAGACGTGGAAGAGGCGCCGTGGGTGACCGGTACACAGGGATAATTGCGTGACTATGGCGATGAGAAGCCAGCCT
>JAEYTV010000328.1 GCA_023433855.1 Pseudomonadota bacterium
CTTCAGTTCGCTTCCCTGCAGATGCGCAAATTCTTCCTCCACCTGACGCGACAGTTCCTCGATGCCGGTCTCGTGGACGAGGATCTTGATGCGCGCCTTGTACTTGTTGTCGCGGCGGCCATGGAGGTTATACACGCGCATGATCGCGGTCGTGTAGGACAGCAGATCCTCCTCCGGGAGGAAATCACGGATCTTCTTCGCGATCAACGGCGTGCGGCCCTGCCCTCCGCCCACGTAAACGGCAAAGCCAAGCTCGCCTTGTTCGTTCTTCTTCAGGTGCAATCCGATGTCGTGCACCTGGATTGCCGCGCGATCGCGCTCTGCACCAGTGACTGCGATCTTGAACTTGCGTGGCAGATACGAGAATTCGGGGTGGACCGAGGACCATTGGCGAAGGATTTCCGCATAGGGGCGCGGATCAGCCACTTCGTCGGCCGCGGCACCGGCAAAATGGTCCGCCGTGACGTTGCGGATGCAATTGCCCGACGTCTGCAAGGCATGCATCTCGACGGTCGCAAGCTCTGCGAGGATGTCTGGAATGTCCGAAAGCTTGGGCCAGTTGAACTGGATGTTCTGACGCGTGGTAAAATGGCCGTAGCCACGATCATACTTGCGGGCGACATGCGCTAGCATCCGCATCTGCCGTGCATTCAGCGTCCCGTACGGAATGGCGATGCGCAACATATAGGCGTGCAGTTGAAGGTAGACACCGTTCATCAATCGCAGCGGCTTGAAGACGTCATCGGCCAACTCCCCGGAGAGGCGGCGCGCCACCTGATCGCGGAACTGTTCCACGCGACTGGAAACAAAAGCATGGTCGAATTCATCGTAACGGTACATGACTTCCTCAGACTGCGATGAAGGCCGGATCGGCGGGGCGGTATCCGGCTGCGTATTCCATTGTGGGGCCCTGAGCTCTAATGCGCTCCCGCAGCCGGGTCGGCCACAGTTTACCGTCCACTTCCTGCACGTCGATGATGTCGACGTCAACGACCAGATTGCCGGCAAAATCGCGCTTGCCGATCGCCTCCAGCGAAGCCACGGCTTCCGCGTGCCTCGCCACGAGGGCATCCTGCAGGTTTTCTACCCATTCGCCGTTGGCGTCGAGCCATACTGCTACGCCATCGCCAAGACGGTTGGCTGTCAGAACCTTATCGGTCATCTTGTATGTTCCATTTCTTCACGAACCTGGTCTGCCTTGAGTTCTCTGAATGCGGCCAGCGGCTCGGACTTTACGAAATTCGCACCGGCAACAGCTTCGCCGATGATCACCATCACCGGACCCACCAGATCTCGGCGCCTTTCCAGATCAGGTAGCTCGCCCAGAACGCCATGGAAGAGCCGCCGGTCCTGCCGGCTCGCATTTTCGATGACGGCCACGGTTGTGTCGGCACTGAGGCCGGCGCTCATCAACCGCTCCGCGACCGAAACGGCGACCGTGCGCCCCATATAAACGGCAATCGTCGCGCCGGATATGGCCAGGCTTGCCCAATCCGGCAGAACGTCACCCGTGAGATCGTGGCCTGTCGTGAAGATCAGCGACGACGCGACCCCCCGCAGCGTCAGCGGCAGGTCGAAATCGGCAGCCGCTGCGAAGGCGGAGGTAATGCCCGGAACGATCTCGTAGGCGATGCCCGCCTCCCGCAACGCCGCCATCTCTTCGCCGGCCCGGCCGTAAACCAGCGGGTCACCCGACTTCAGGCGCACGACGCGCTTCCCGTCGCGCCCTAGCTCCACCAGCAGGCGATTGATCTCGTCCTGCGATTTCGAGTGGCAGTTCTTGCGCTTGCCTACCGGAAGGCGTTCCGCGTCGCGCCGGCCCATGTCGACGATTGCTTGCGGCACAAGGGCGTCATAAACGATTGCGTCCGCCTCCATCAGCACGCGCTGGGCACGCAGCGTCAAAAGATCTTCCGCGCCGGGACCAGCGCCGACGAGCCAGACCTTTCCTTCCGCCAGACCGACGGTGGAGAGAAGCGCGTCGGCAGAGCGGCGGGCACCGGTCGCATCATTGGCGCTGATGGCGTCCGCCACCTCGCCCGTGAAAAAACGACGCCAGAAGATGCGGCGCAATCCGCCGCGAGGAACCAGACGTTCGGCAGCGTCGCGATACTCAGCCGCAAGACTCGCCAGCCGCCCCAACGAAGGGGTCAGGATCTGGTCGATCCGTGCACGAATCATCTGGGCGAGAACCGGTCCTGCCCCTTCGGTCCCAATTGCCACGGCGACCGGAGCCCGGTTGACGATGGCAGGGGTGAAGAAATCGCAAAATTCCGGCTGGTCGACGGCGTTGGCGGGGATTTTTTCAGCCCGTGCGGCGGCAACGATCTCCCGGTCCTGCACCGAATCACCGGTTGCCGCTAATACGAGCGCCGCCCCCTTCGCCTGGGAGACGTCAAAAGGCGCCGAAACGACCTCGATGCAATCCGCCGCAAGGAAGTCCCGGTAGTCGGCCTCCGGATTGTCCGCATAGGCGACGATCGCCGCATCGGTGTTCCGCAGCAGGCGGACCTTGGCGAAGGCCTCGGCGCCGTTGCCGAAGACAGCGACCCTACGCTCGCACACCTTGAAGAAGATGGGAAACGCAGAAAGGCGGCGGCTCTCGCTCACGGTGGGTTCCTTGGTCATCGCATCCTTATGACAGACCGTCGGCGCTGCATGAAGGAAAGGAAATCCCTGAGTGCAGGTCGAGGGGCATTTCTGTTTCAACTTTGGGTCGGCGGCGAGCAAAAGGGATCGTCATCTCCAAACGTAATAAAGGCAAGCCCTGCCGTTATCCGGCACC
>JAEYTV010000390.1 GCA_023433855.1 Pseudomonadota bacterium
TCGTCAACCCCAGGGAGGTCGGCGACGACATCGTTCCCTATCTCGTCAACATGACCAAGCGTGGAGCCGACCAGATCGGCGGTGCCGACTACACCTTCGACTGCACCGGCAATACGAAGGTGATGCGGCAGGCGCTGGAGGCGTCCCATCGCGGCTGGGGCAAGTCGGTGATCATCGGGGTTGCCGGGGCAGGCCAGGAGATTTCCACGCGGCCGTTCCAGCTCGTCACCGGCCGCACCTGGATGGGCACCGCCTTCGGCGGCGCACGCGGGCGCACCGACGTGCCGAAGATCGTCGATTGGTACATGCAGGGCAAGATCGAGATCGACCCGATGATCACCCACACCATGCCGCTTGAGGACATCAACAAGGGCTTCGAACTGATGCATGCCGGGGAAAGCATCCGAAGCGTGGTAATCTACTAAGAGTCCAACGTCAGATACAGTTTCAACGCCGGGGGCCTGGTTTGCAAGCAGGCCGGCCTCGGCTCAACAGGGGAGGTGGCATGCCATGGAAAATGCAGTACGCATACATCCAGCCGTCGACAATGGTATCAAACCGGCGGATCCAGGCTTCTCGGGAGGCACATTGGTTTGCGCCTGCACGGACCGGCCAGTCAGGGTCCGCATCGAGGGGCAGGTGGCCCATAATCACGTCTGCGGGTGCACGAAATGCTGGAAGCCCAAGGGAACGGTTTTCTCCGTGGTTGCAGTGGTTCCGCACGACAAGGTGACGGTGCTGGAGAATGGCGACAAGCTTCAGGTGGTGGATACCTCGGCGCTGATCCAGCGTCACGCATGCCGCGAATGCGGGGTTCACATGTATGGACCGGTTGAAAGGGAACATGCCTTCCAGGGACTCGACTTTGTACACCCTGAGCGGTTTGAGGAAGCAGGCTGGGCACCCCCCGAGTTTGCGGCCTTTGTTTCGTCCGTGATCGAGGCCGGCGTGGATCCAAGCCGCATGGATGCGATCCGGGCGCGGCTGAGGGAGCTTGGGCTGGAACCCTATGACTGCCTGTCACCTGCGCTGATGGATTATGTCGCCACCTGGGTGGCAAGAAAGTCCGGGGCTCTGGCCGCGTGAATGTGGAAGTTGGCGAGGGCTGTGGCCGCGCGCCCGCCAGCCTTCCAACAAAGAAAACACCTGCTCCTCCAGGGCTCCCCGAGGAGTGATCGCGGCGGTTACCGCGATCAGCCGTCGACGTGGCTCAGCCTTTCTCGGTCCGTTCGTCAGCTCACCGAAGGGCCGCAGGCTGGTTGCGGCGCCCTGCTTGGTTCAGGGCGCGGCTTGCTTCAGGACGCGGCGGCGATTTCGCTGTCGGAAGAATGTCCGCAGCCATGGGGAGCCGCTGGGGTTCTTCTCTTCACGCGGAGATCGGCTCGGCGTTCTGGAGCCGGTCTTCGATATAGACGTCCAGCAGACGCCGGCTGATGGGGCCAACTTCACCGTCGCCTATCTTTTTTCCATCGAGGCTGACGACAGGCATCACAAAACTGGTCGCCGACGTGATAAAGGCTTCGGCCGCCGAGCGGGCCTCATCTATGGTGAATATGCGCTCTTCTGCCTTGAGGCCGGCCTGGGCAGCGAGGTCGAGAACGGAGCTACGTGTAATTCCGTGCAGCAGAGCGTCGGAGAGGTCGCGGGTCACGACTGTCCCCTCCGGCGTGACAATGTGGAAGTTGGCGGAACTTGCCTCCGTCACCAGCCCATCTTCAACGAACAACACGTCGTCGAAGCCTTCGCGGTGTGCCTCGGTCTTCTTCAGCGAGGAATAGAGAAGCTGTACCGTCTTGATCTGCCGCTGCGACCAACGTCCTTCGGGCACCGTCTTGAGGGACAGCCCGGACTGCCACTTTGGATTGTCGAGGATGGCCTTGGCCTGCGTGAACAGTACCAGGGTCGGTTCCGCGTCCTGGGCAAACACGAAGTCCCGTTCCTGCACCCCGCGGGAGATCTGCAGGTAGATGAGACCCTCCCTAATGTTGTTGCGTCTGGCGATCTCCTTGTGCAAACGCAGCAGATAGGTATCGTCGAGCGGCAGGTGCATGTCCAGGGCGTCCAGAGAACGGCGCAGGCGGGCTGCGTGCCCGGGATAGTCGATCAGCTTACCGTCAACTACCGCGGTAACTTCGTAGATGGCGTCGGCAAAGAGGAAGCCGCGATCGAAAACCGAAATCTTCGCGTCGGCCTCCGCAAGCCAATCGCCATTCAGATAAACAGTCCTCGTCATAGAGCCTATCCTTCGCTTTGATCTGTTCTTTCGGATCGTGTTTTGCATCGCCGCAGCGCAGATGCAAGTCGTCTCTGCACCGGCTGGGAACTGCTACGAACGTTTCGGTGTTTCACCGTTCATGCACGGTCGCATCGCAGGTCCGCGGCCGCCGGTAGGACGAGCCCCGTCATCGGCGATTGAGGCATCGTCTCGTCAGATCGCCTCCCGGCGAGCGGATGACCGGCGCTGGAGGCTCGATGTTACCGGCCTGGATCTATCGCTTCGAAGAAGCGGGTGAGAACGTCCTCGCCCGACACCGGCTCGCTCCCAGCCATCACCGCATTAGAGAGGCCAATGAGCGAAGAGACGGGATTGTGGGTCGTCGCGCCGGACCTCAGGTTCATGACCAGTGTCGGGCATAGGAAGAGGCCAAGGCGGATAACCCGGCGCCAGTCAGCCGGCAGCATGTTCCTCTCCTGCAACGTCGCCAGGAACGGACGCCACATCGTTTCCGCCTTGACCTTCAAGAGGTCTTGCCGGACCGGGCTCAGGTCGAACGTCGTGTTGATCCGCAACAGATCGCCATCAAGCGCGGCGCTTGCCTGATAGTGCTCGCTTGCTAGGGCCGGATCGTAGAGCCACAGCGGATGGGCCAAAATATTGTGGAAGGTCGTTTTGACCTCGGCAAGCAGCGTCGGGATGTGCTCGCCGGCGAAGGCCGGATCGAAGAACGACAGATTGGCTTTGCCATTGCGTTCTTCGTACCAGACATTGGCATTATGCGCATCTCCATGCGCCGTCACTCCGCCCGCATCCGCCAGCCGGGCAGGGGCAAGCCGTTGGTGCGCGGCGTCGAACAGGGTGCCGATGGTGTCGCGATACTCGATGCCGTTGACGACGAAACGGCAACGCGAAAGCCGCTCCCAGTCGAGCGATAGCCCGGGAAACGTGAATTCCTCGCCGACATAGAAGTTCGCCAGACGGCCGCCCGGATAGGGGCCGGCCGGCGGGTCGATCAGCCGTTCGTAGAACAGCCGGTGGATGGGTTCGGCGGCGACGTCTTCGGCGCGAACCGGATGCAGCGTGTCGAGATAGACCTTCAGGACGGCTTCGTTCAGCCGGCGCTCGGCCTCGACTGCCTTCTGCCGGGCCGCGGCATCGTCGTCGAGATCGAGCGCCCGCAGCACGTCGGAAAAGCGCGGATCGGTGCGGCGGCGATAGACCAGGATCTGCTCCCCCGGCAGCACCGACATCAGCAATGGCTGGTCCACCGGCAGGCCGGCCCGGGCAAGGATGTCGGCGCGGTAGTATTCGCCGCTCATCGCCTCTTCGCCTTCCTCCTGGTGGAACTTGAAGAAGAACGCGCCATCAGCGGTATCGAAGAAGCCGTTCAGCGAGTTCAGGCTGTACTGGTCGTGATTGATGACGACATTGCTGGCCTCGATCCGGAAAAGGTCGCGCAGCAGTTCGGCCAGCATCCGTTCCGCTTCGCCGTCCCCGGCCTTGGCGATCTTCCTTATTTCCGCGGTGCGGCTGGTGGGCTTGCTCATGGTATTTTCCGGATGATCTTTCTGGACGCGGGGCAGTGGTCATTTGCCGCCGTGCAACGTGGCGGGCAGATTAGTCCGCTACCTCGATGATCGTCTTGAGTGCCCTGCTCTCGCCCCGCAGCAGGCGTTCATAGGCCCCAGGCACGTCATCGAGCGCCGGCAGCACCTCGATGACGGCTTCGAGCGCGGGCGCGAGATCGGCGAGCATGCGCACGGCCTCGGGCAGCTCATTTGCGAAGGCATGGCAGCCGACGAGGGAAATCTCGCGCTCGACGAGAATGTTCGGATCGAAGTCGAGCTTGCCGTGGCTTATGCCGACCAGCGCCAGTGCTCCACCGCCCGATAACAGATCGAGTGCCCTAGCGATCGCCTGAATGCTGCCGGTGGCATCCAGTGCGTGGCGCAGACGCCCGCCGGAAAGCGCGGTTTCGATCTGCGCCTTGTCGAGGGCGACGACCGCACCGTTGGTCA
>JAEYTV010000464.1 GCA_023433855.1 Pseudomonadota bacterium
GTTCAGCTCCGAGCGCTCGCTCAAAAGCCGGTTGCGCTCCTCGGCGACCGCAGGCGCTTCCGGCGGCTGTCCGGAAGCCGGAGGCTCGCCAAGACTCGTCAGGCGGGCCTGAATCTGGTCGACGCGCGTACGCATTGCCTCCGACGCGGCGCTCATCTCCTCCACGATCCCCTCAGCCTGCAGCCTGAGTTCCGCCAACTTGCTGTCGTCCTGAGCGTCGGCCTCTACCCGGGCGCGGAAGGTATCGAGTTGCTGGCGGATCGTTTCGATCCTGCCCTTCATGTCGTCGTTGATCGAATCGACAGTGACCTCGCTGACAGGCTTCTCCTGCGCCTGTTGCGCCTGTTGCACCTGCTGCTGGGCGTCGGCGCCGACCGGAAGCGCGAATGAAGCCAGAAGGAGGAAAATCGCGAGGACTGCACGCCTGCTCGCCGGGATCGGCGACATGCGGCTCGTGAAGGTTTTTGCCAAGTGTCTGCTCTTCTGTGTCGGTCTAGATTCGCAGCAAAATAGAAGCACTTCGCGGCGAAGAAAAGGAAGCGGCCGGCATGTCGCCGGGAAGCTGAGCAAATCGGCGGAACCTGGAACATTTCCATGCGTTTTCCTTCCGCATCAACAAAGCAGGAGGGTTATCCATGGAAGACGCAGGCATCGGCTGGATAGCAGCGATCATCATCGGCGGCATTGCAGGGTGGCTCGCTGAGCAGTTCATGAAGAGCAATATGGGCATCTTCATGAACATCCTTCTGGGTGTGGTCGGCGCCATCATTGCGAACGCCATACTCAGCGTTTTCGGCGTAGTGCTCGGTGGCTGGATCGGCTACCTGATCGCCGGATTCATTGGCGCCTGCATCCTGATCGCCGTGGGCAGAATGATCAGGCGATAGTATCTCCAGCCCTCAGAATCCGGCGCCGGGCTCGGCCAGATATTCGAGTTCGGCGGCGGTTGAGTCTCGGCCCAGGAGGGCATTGCGATGCGGAAATCGTCCGAACCGGCGGATCACCGCGCGGTGACGTTCGGCGTAATCCAGGTATTCGCTGTCCCCGAGCAACGTAAACAGTTCCACTGACCTGTCCTGATCGGCAAGGATTTCCGAGTGCTCGAGCGGAAGGTAGAAGAAGCCCCGGCGGTCGGCTGACACCGCCAGATCAGCCCCGGCAGCGATGGCGAGCTTGGCTTCGCGCAACGCCAGCCAGTCTGTCGAAAACGCCAATGGGGTGGCTCGATACATATTGCGCGGGAACTGGTCCAGCACGATCACCGCAGCAAGCCGGTTCTCCGGCGATGTCCGCCACTCTTCCAAGTCACCCCGGGCAAGTGCAAGATGCGTAGAGGCGAAGTGCTTCCGTGTTGCTTCATCCAAGGCATCGTTCTTCTGGAACCAGTCCTGGCGGGTCAGCTCTTCAAACCAAAATGAGGAAACCTCCGCGGGGCTGCGCACATCCTTAAGGTCCATGTTTTTCGTCTCCGATTCACGCCAGGGGCGGCACATCCCTTCCAAGCATGCGGGAAAGGGCTTCCACAACCAGATTGTGATCATCACGCTGCGGTAGACCGGAAACAGTCACTGCGCCTATACATCCAGAGCGCTCGACGCTGATTGGAAAGCTGCCACCATGAGCCGCGTATTCGGCGGATGGAAGGCCGTACTTTGCCTCCAGCGTAAGCTCCTGCTGGGCCAGCTTCCGACCAATCGCATAGCTTGACTGGAAGAAGCGAAGAACGAGGTTACGCTTGCGGCGCACCCAACTCTCGTTGTCAGGCGTAGATCCCGGCAGGGCCGAATAGAAAGCCGGCATGGAATGCAGCCTGACGTCGACGGCAACGCCAAGCTGCCGCTGCATCGCCATCTGCCGCAGAAGAGATCCGAGATCCCAAGCCGTCGCCACGTCGAAGGCTGGAAACACCAGCGCCGCCTCCTGCTCAGCGATTCTGGCGATATCTTCCTCGATCGTCATCGTTGCCCTCCGTCGCTTTCGACGGCGGCATTGATGGCCCCACCGAACGGGAAAGTAAAGTCAGACCGCCGCAGCCACGATTACTGACAGACCCCCTCGGCGCGTGGGATCGTTGTGACCTCGGCACTCGGATTGGTGTTGTTCGGCGTACCTGGAGGCTGGCAATGGTCTTCGGAGTTGGCTGTCCCAGTGGTGCTGTTGGTCGTGACGGGGTCGCTCACGCCCGGAAGCGACGTCGCCCCCGCCGCGTCTGGTGAGGAGGGCATCGCCACCCCGGGGACTTCGGTCGCTGCGGGGCCGCCCCCCGGCGCTTGGGCAAATCCGGAACTTGCGGAGACCGCCGCGACGGCAGTTGCTACGATAAGCCGGGTGAACATCTGGAACTCCTTCCATATCCGCTGACTGCGCCGATAACAGAGAGGTTCCTCTTTTGGTTCCGCTCGCTCCCGTGGCATTCTTCCAAATCCCGGCGACCGGGTCAGCGAACCAGTTCGTGGATCGAAGAGAGAAGGCGGTCGTGCTGATATGGCTTGGGAAGGAAGACCGTATTGGCCGGCAACAGCATCGGATCTAGATGGACGACGCCGGAGGTGATGATGATCCCGACGCTCGGACGCATGGCGCGCACCCGGCGTGCCAACTGAATGCCATCCATAGAACCAGCCATGTCGACGTCGGTGAAGACGATGTCGATGTCGGTTCGCATGCGGAACAACACCAAGGCCTCGTCAGCGTTCCCCGCCTCCAGGACCTCATGCCCGACATCCTCCAAGGCGTCCAGGGTATTGAAACGGATCAGGGGTTCGTCCTCAACGATGAGCACGACGACCTTAGGTGGCATGCTGGGCTCCTCGGATCACCATTTGACATCGGTCCAAATGCGCGCTGCGCGGGCGGCCATATAAAGAAAACCCCCTGCCGGGGCAAGGCTGAACGACTGCCAGAATGCCAGCAGCAGCCTCCCCATCCCGGATCTCATGGCCTATATGGACAGGGCGCTGCCACGCCGACGGCGGCAGAGGCATACCAATTGCTCCCATGTCAGGTGTTTTCGTAGATGGATATATTCACCGCCGCGGGCCTACCCGCCCTACTTCAAGTTGTTGCGATCGACCTGGTCCTGGCGGGCGACAACGCAATCGTCATCGGTATGGCCGCCGCAGGTCTTCCACCCCACCTGCGAAAACGAGCGATCGTGGTCGGAATTCTTGCCGCAACGATCCTGCGCATCAGCTTCGCCACGGCGGCAGCGTATCTGCTGCAGATCGTCGGGCTTCAACTCCTCGGCGGGCTCCTTCTCGCCTGGGTCTGCTGGAACATGTGGAAGGAACTGAGGTCACAGCCGGGCTCAAAGGTGCACCTCGCACCGGGCAGCGAACAATCCCGGAAGGAGACCGGAGACAAGACCTTCATTCAGGCTGCCATCCAGATCGTCGTCGCAGACGTCTCCATGTCTCTCGACAACGTGCTCGCCGTAGCCGGCGCAGCCGGTGAGCACACGAGCGTTCTGATCGCCGGTCTGATCCTGTCGGTGGCGCTGATGGGACTGGCGGCGAACCTCGTTGCTCATCTGCTGCATCGCTTCAGGTGGATCGCTTACGTCGGTCTCGCAGTGATCGTCTACGTCGCGCTCACCATGATTTTTCACGGCGTTACGGAGGTCGCCCCATTGATTGCTAGCCTCCAAGGTTGAGCAAGCGATGGCAGCGGCGGCCGGCGGTGCGTTCCGCCATCGATGCTTTGACTTTCTCAAGGATACCGTCGAACATAAGTGAACCGGCGTTTCTTCAGGCCTCGGAGGACACGGCGTGGACATGGAACGCGCCGCATCTTCCGCGGCGCGCCGGCGAACTTGCAGTCAATGAGGCCGATCTTGAGCAAACATCACGACGACAAAGATAAAGATGCCCCCAGCCACTCCCATGTGGACTGGCGTGAACACGGCGTCAAAGTCATACCAGGCAGTTCAGTCGACCCGAATACCGCCCAGACACCGGGCATGAACCGCGCCACCGCAATCAACAAGGCGCGAGCAGGAGCCGAGAAGATCTGGGCCGGGACCGTCACGATCCATGCCGATGCGAAAACCGGCGCCCATCACCACGGCGATCTGGAAAGCATCATCTACGTGGTCAAGGGGAGAGCGCGGATGCGCTGGGGCGACCACCTGGAGTATGTCGCCGAGGCCGGTCCAGGCGATTTCATCTACGTCCCGCCTTATGTGCCCCACCAGGAAATCAACGCCAGTCCTGACGAAACGCTCGAATGCGTGCTGGTGCGCTCCGGTCAGGAGCCGGTGGTGGTCAATCTCGATATCGAACCTGTCGAGAAGCCCGACAAGGTGTTGTGGAAGGATCCGATCCACCGCTGAAGATACCGACGGGTGCCGGATGGCCAGACGATGCGCTCGCAGCCCGCGAGTCGCATCCACGGGCGTCTCTTCACTCCGAGTTGCGATGCTCCCTTCGCAGGTTCTTGGACGGCTGCATTGACCACCCAAATGCTCTCCTTTAGAAGGCAGCATCCTTCCGAAGTGCAGACTTCGGATCCCATGCTCCGGAGTTGATGCGGATGACCCCGTTTCCGCAGGACCAGCGGATGAGAGCCGAAAGCGGCGAGGACACGCTCTTCGCGCGGTGGTCGTTGCTGGCCGCCGGGCTTCTGCTTGCAGCGGTGTTCGGCTTCCTTTCGTGCATGACCCGGGATGTCCCGTTCAGCCGCGTATTCCCGTCAGCCGACAAGACGAGCAATACGCCGCACCTCGGCAAGCGGGATCCGCCGAGAGCCTTGGCGGCAGCCGACCGCAAAGATGGCGGAGCAACGCACTCCACGGCAGCGGACGGCAGCCTCGTGCCTCGCTCTGTCGAGTTTTCGCGGTTGCCCCAACCGACTGCAAAGGCTGTCTATGCCTTTGCGCCGCCTGGCGTTCCCCGCTCCTGGCGTGGCCTGATGCCACGGGCGCCACCCGGGCTGGCATGACGAATGGCGCACCGGCGCCCGACGAACAACGCGTTCCGCCCACCGCTTCATTGCGAGATGAGGGCCCAGCAGGATTAAACACATGAGAAACTCCCCGTGGCTGGTGACGAGCTATGCTCTCATCATCTTCTTCGGCGTTCTGGTAGCGCTGCCGAACGTCATTCCGCAATCGGTGCTCGATCGCGTGCCATCATGGTTGCCGCATAGCCGCGTAGCCCTTGGCCTCGACCTTCGCGGCGGATCGCACCTCGTGCTCGAAGTCGATCGCGTCGACCTGATCAACGAGCGCGTTCAGAGTCTTCTGCAGGATGCACGCCGCGTGCTGCGAGACAAGAATATCAACACTTCGGCGATCCGCAGATCGGGCGAGGCGATCACCATCACCCTGCGTGATCCTGCTCAGCGCGACGCCGCAGTTGCGGAACTGCAGACCCTGGCAAATCCGGTCGGCCTGGGCACCGGCGCCGGTGGAAGCGATCTGGCGATCACCACTCCGACAGAAAACACGATCTCCATCGCCCAGACGGAGGCCGGCATCAATTCCCACATCACCGCTGCCGTCGAGCAGAGCCTGGAGATCATCCGCCAACGTGTCGACCAGGTCGGCGTCGCGGAGCCGACAATCCAGCGGGTGGGTTCCGATCGCGTCCTAGTCCAGCTTCCGGGAGAGCAGGATCCGTCACGCCTGCGTCAACTTCTTGGCTCGACCGCAAAAATGAGTTTCCACCTGCTCGGCCAGCCGGGTGAACCCGGCGTGACGATGCGGAGTGACGAGCAAGGCAACCAGTACCCCGTCCTGGATCGGGTGGAGCTTTCCGGCGACCGCCTGACGGACGCCCGGGCGGCCTTCGACCAGCAGACCAACGAGCCGGTCGTCAATTTCCGGTTCGACAGCGCCGGCGCCAATCGTTTCGCTCAGATCACGCAGCAGAATGTGGGGCGGCCTTTTGCGATCGTGCTCGACAACAAGGTGCTGAGCGCGCCGGTCATCCGTACGCCGATCACCGGCGGCTCGGGCCAGATTTCCGGCGGCTTCAGCGTGGAGGAGGCGAATACCCTGTCGGCGCTGCTGCGCGCAGGCTCCCTTCCCGCCAAGCTGACGGTTATCGAAGAGCGCACGGTCGGCGCCGATCTCGGCTCGGACGCCATCGAAATGGGCATCTTCACAGGCCTCATCGGCTTCGGTCTGGTCGTCGCCTTCATGTTCTTCCTTTATGGCGGATGGGGTATCCTCGCCAACACGGCACTCCTCATCAACGTCATCCTGACATTTGCGGGACTGACGCTGATCGGCTCCACCCTGACGCTGCCCGGGATCGCCGGTGTCGTTCTCGGTATCGGGCTTGCCGTCGACGCCAACGTCCTCATCAACGAACGCATCAAGGAAGAAACCCGCAAGGGCAAGAGTGCCTTTGCGGCGATCGACGCCGGCTTTGCGCGCGCCTATTCGACCATCGTCGACAGTAACGTCACCGCGCTGATCGCCACCGTGCTGCTCTTCTGGTTCGGATCGGGCCCCGTGCGCGGCTTCGCCGTTACCATGGGCCTCGGCATCGCCATTTCCATGTTCACGGCTGTGTCCATCGTGCGGGTCGTGATGATCTTCATCGCAAGCCGCTACAAGCTCAAGAAGATCGAGATCAAGCCGCTTCTGCCGATCAATCTCATCCCCGACGGCACTCGCATCAACTTCATGAAGGGGCGCTTTATCGGCATCGGCATTTCGCTGGTCCTGTCGGCCGCTTCGATCGTCCTGTTCATAACCCCCGGCCTCAACTATGGCGTGGACTTCCGTGGCGGCATCCAGCTTGAAGTCACGACCCAGAACGAGACCGATCTTGCCGCTTTCCGTTCCGGGCTCGGCGAGCTTGGCCTCGGCGAAGTGGCGCTGCAGGAATTCGGCGGCAAGAACCGGGTCCTGGTG
>JAEYTV010000477.1 GCA_023433855.1 Pseudomonadota bacterium
GACATATTCCCGCTGCCGGTCGTTTTCGAGCTTGCCGAAATATTCGCCGGCGAGCACGTCTGAGAAACCGAGGATGGCATTGAGGGGCGTGCGCAGTTCATGGCTTACCGCGGCGAGGAAGCGCGACTTCGCTTCGTGCGCGGAGCGTGCCTCGGCGATGTGGGCGTCGGCCTGCAGGCGCCGCTCCTGCTCCTCGCAAAGATCGCGCGCCTGGACGAAGGCATGCAGGAACCGGCCTTCTGCGTCGCGAATGGCGGTCATGTCGAAGCGAACCGGCAGGAACTGCCGACCGCTCGCCGACAACGGCTGCTGGATACGCGCCTCGACCGTTACGCTCGGCTGGCCTTGCCGCAGTTCATCGAGCGCCTGGACGAGCGCCAGCCGGTCGGAGACATGGGCGACGTCGACAAGCGTCGTGCCATCGCTGCGCATGCTCTCGGGAAAGGCGTCACGGTCTCGCCCGCCCGTCCGAATCAGCACGCCCTGCGGATCGACGATCAGGCAGAGACCGGGGCAGGCATCGAAGGCGGCGTCCTCCGGCTCTGCAGCGGGTGGTGGAACAAACGTATCCCGCTGAAGGGCATGGACGGCCGCAACGGAGAAAAGGAAGAACGCGGCAACGAGGGTCGCGCCAAGCGGCAGCGCAAGGGCTGGCGTGAGAACGAGTGTCAATGCCAGAGGCAAAAGGGCAAGCCCAACCAGCCCGGCGAGAACCAGCCGGCGAAAAAGGGCGACCTCGCGGGCGCGCACCACTTCCCCTTCGCCGAGGCGGGTCAGCCATCGGCTTGCAGTGCCATCGACCAGCCGGACCGCCTTTTCGGCAATGTTACTCAATACGCGCACGCCAAACCCTGAGAGACTCTGTTACCGGCTTCGACAATAGGAGCCGCGGACTTAAGGAAAGGATAAAAGATGGCCTTCCCGCCCCCGGCTCAAAGGCCAAAGTCCGGATTTGGCACAGATGCGCGCGAGCTTCTGCGGGTGTGGTTAACGGGGGGTAAGCGGCGGATTTGCCTTGTTTTTTTTCGCGCCGTTAACATTTGTGGCAAACAGACGGGAGGCAAACCAGCGACGTTTTGGGCACGCTGCCGCAATTATGCTTAACGGCCATCGTTAGACTTCGACTTTTCGCCTGCGGGTCGGGATGCGGGATGTCCGGGATCATTCAAATTTTCGATAAATTTGTCGAAAAGACGAGTCTGCACGTCAAGCCGCTATTTGGATCCAGACGTTACATGCATGTTCAACACCGGCACAGACCGGGGGGCTGCAGGCACCGGCGCCGCGGCAAAGACAGGTGGGCAGGACGATGTGGTTTCTTATCAAGGGCAGCTTCTGGTTCGCAGCCGTTCTGGTGGTGCTATCCTATTTCAGCAGCCGACCGGTGGAAGACAGCCACCAGGTATCCGCACTTCAGGTTACGGACGCCTTTGCCGCCGCAACCGAAGCCTATCAATATGTCAGCGCCATCTGTGCCGAGAAGCCCGAGGTCTGCGAAAAGGGCGCCGAGACCTTCTCCGCGCTCGGTATCCGGGCAAAGGAAGGCGCACGCGTCGCCTTTGAGCTCCTGGACAAGCAGTTCGGCCAGACCGAGACCGCCGTCGGCGCAACTCCGCCAGCCCTTCTTTCCGACCCCGATCCAACGCCGTTCCCGAAAGTTCCGTCCGAGCTTCTTGCCTCGGGAACCGATGCCATCTCCACAGGCACCGTGCCCGTGCCACAGCGGCGTCCGGCACACTGACCAGACCGCTTTTTCCTCCATTTCAAGCTTGCGCCGGGGACACCCTGTCTCCGTTCCCGGCGCGGAACCTGCCTGCCCTGTAACTCAGCGATTTGCTGACGCCGCGAGGAATGAACTTCTCGCGGCGCATTTTTTTCTTTTATCACCCAGGCCAATCCCTATATGGACGCCAGTTGAAGGGAGCGCCCCATGGCTGCGATCGACCAGATCATCGATGATTTCGCATTCCTCGACGAGTGGGAGGACCGCTACCGCTACGTGATCGAGCTCGGCAAGGAACTGCCGGACCTGCCCGACGAGAAGAAGAGCCCCGAATACAAGGTCCATGGTTGCGCCAGCCAGGTCTGGCTCGTCAGCCATATCGAAGACGGCAGTGCCGATCCGGTGATGCGATTCGAAGGGGATTCGGACGCCCATATCGTGCGGGGCCTGGTGGCGATCGTGCTGGCGGTCTATTCGGGCAAACGCGCTTCGGAGATCGCGGCGACCGACGCGATCCAGATTTTCGACCGCATCGGCCTGGTCGAGCACCTTTCCTCCCAGCGCGCCAACGGCCTTCGTTCCATGGTCAAGCGCATCCGGGAAGAAGCGTCCCGCAAGAAAGCCGCCTGACCCCCTGCCACGCCGGCAAGGACCGTCACAGCGCCGGGCGATAGCCGTCCGCCCCCCAGTGATGGGTCCGCCGCGCTCCGGAAACGGGCGGCGCGTAGTGGCGTGCGAGCGACAGGAGCGCTGCGCGCAACATCAGCTTTGCCGAGCGGGCGGGCCATTGACGCTCACGCTCCACCGTCTCCAGCCCCTTCGAAAAGCAGCAGACGTCCACCGCGACCCCGGAAAGTTCCGGCCCCATGGCCTCGACCGCCTTGCCGAATCGCAGCCTTGCCGCCAGTGCGCTCCCGGCGATCTCCGCCTGCCCTCCCGCCTCTCCCCTGGTGCGGGTCGAGAGCCGCGGTTCCCAGGCGGCCGTGACGCGGGGCTGCAACTGGGCGCGGGTGAAATCGGCCAGCAGCCGCTCGCCCGCGTCGATCGCATCCTGCGGCAGAAACGGCCCGCCGGCGCGATCCTTGAGACGGGTGACCGCGCCAAGTGGCGATTCATCCAGATTGCGGCGGGCCGACAGGCGGGATTCGCCAATCCCGACGGACGTGCGGACGATCTTCCCATGCTGCTCGGCAAAGGCGTCTTCGCCCATGACCAGCGCGCGGCGCAGGAAGGCGCCCGCCTCGGGACTTGCGACCAAGCGTTCCCCGGAAAGCGTCGCCAGACCCCTGGAGCAGGCTTCCCGGATCACGGATCCCGGATAACGCCGCTCCTCGTGGCCGGTCACGGTCACGTTTTCCCCCGCCGCCGATACCCTGCATTCGCCGCGCGTCAACTGGCGCACGAGCCGCAGGAGTTGCCGAGGCGGACCGGGCCTTCCCTCCTCCTCAGTCATGGATCGACATCTCCGAGACGCCGAACACGGAGGTCGCAATGCGTTCGACGGCTGCGACGAACTCGTCGAACGCGGGATCGTCGCGCCGGTCCTCGACCACGTGACATGCATGCCCGACCGTGGTGCGGTCGCGTCCGAAGGCCGCGCCTATGTCGCTCATCGGAATGGCAAGCGCCACGTGGCAGACATACATGGCGATCTGACGGACGTGGCAGGCCGCGCGGCGGCGGTCCCGGCGCAGCATTACCCTGTCTTCCAGCAGAAGGATGAGCTCGGACACCATCTGCCCGACGACCCGGCAGGCATTTCTGACCGGCATGCTTGACGGCGCGCCGGGGCGGCTGGCGGTTGCCTCCGACCGAAGCCGGCTTGCCGCGGAGGCAGCGCCGGGTACAACTTGTTTTCCCAAAGGCATGATAACTCCCTCATCAGATAGGAATTAATTCATACACCCTTGGAGGAAGAACGGGAATAACACAAATCCGGCCGCCGCCCATCGCCACTGAAATCACTGCGCGATTTTAAACAGGCGCGCAAAGAGATGGGATTGTTTTCCTCCCTCTATCCGCATCATCAAAAAAAATGGCCGGGCTTGAGCCCGGCCGCTGTCACACATCACTGCTTGCTGGTCGAGTGGCTGCCGCCGCTGCAACCACCCCTCGTGGAGGCGCAGAACCTCTCGCTCCGGCAGGAATCTCCCGCCTGGCCTATCGTGGCAATCAGGCTGCCTTGCCGCGCTTGCGACGCTGGCCGAGCCCCATCTCCTTTGCGAGCCGCGAACGGGCTTCTGCATAAGCTGGAGCAACCATCGGATAGTCCGCAGGCAAGCCCCATTTCTCGCGATATTCTTCCGGCGTCATATTATAGTGAGTCATCAGGTGGCGCTTCAGCGACTTGAATTTCTGGCCGTCTTCAAGGCAGATGAGATAATCGTCCTCGATGGACTTCTTGATCGGAACCGGAGGTTTCGGCTTTTCAACGGTTGCGGTGACCGGACTGGGGGAAGACGTGCTGCTAAGTGCTGAATGCACGTCCGCGATCAAATTGGAAAGATCGCCGACGGGGACCACATGGTTGCTCACATAGGCAGCGACGATATCTGCGGTCAGTTCCACCAGCAGATCCGGGCCTTTGCCCAGTGCGATTTCTGTCATTTCTTGTCTCCTGTTTTGTGACCGGCGAGCCCGCGACCTTCGCGGCACCCGCCCGTTTTGCAGAGTTCGGAGAAACCCATGCCGCACCGTCCCCGGACCGAAGCCTACCCCTAAGCTTCATGCGGATAAAAAGCGGTCTTCCCGGACGTCGATCCGACTGATACGCACCCTGCAATGGCTCTCCATTGTTCTTCGATGCGAAGAATTCGCGGGAGCCTTTCACATGAACAGGGAACGTCTAAGTCAGAACAACGTCTTCACTCTACTAGCAATGAAGTACCACCGCTTCCGCGAATGTCCAAGTGAATTTTCCGGTTACCGAAACAGCCGGAGCGCTACAACACAGGGCCTTGCGCGTTACTGCCCACGACCCGGATTTGGCCAATTGCGGCAAAGATAGCTCAGATTTTCGGGGGTATATTCCTTTGCCGGCGATCTGCCATGTCGTCGCGCACCGTCCGGGACGACAATGGGTACCCGGCCTTGTGGGCCGCCATGGCCAGAAGATGCGCGGAAACGGGGGCTGTCAGCACGAAAAAGAAGAAGCCGGCCATTGCGCGCGCGACGATGGTGAGGTCGCCTGCGTGGACCGCCACCGCGACGAGCATCAGGCTCGACCCCACGGTGCCGGCCTTGGAGGCGGCATGCATGCGCGTATAGACATCCGGCAGGCGGGTGAGGCCAATTGCCGCGACCAGCGTGAATCCGGCGCCGACCAGAATGAGGACGGCGGTCACGACGGCAAGGACGAGCGCGATCATTTCGTCCCCTTTCTTGCTGCGGCGGCGGCACCGGCCTTGCGTTTGCCTGGCGTTTTCCGCCTGGGCGTCTGCGCGGCGGCCGGAGACGGGGAACGGGGCGTTGCCGCGGGATCTGTGTCCTGGCGCTCGCCTCTGGAGAGGATGAACCGGGCAAAAGCAACGGTCGCCAGGAAGCCGACGAGGCCAAGCGAAATGGCGATGTCGATGTAAAGGGTGAAGCCGGTCCGGATCGCGATCAGGGCAATGAAGCCGATGGCAATCCCCACCAGCATGTCCAGCGCGAGAACCCGGTCCGGAAGCGTCGGCCCCTGGATGACACGCCAGACGGTCAGCAGGAAAGACACCGCGAGTACGGCAAAGGCGAGCCAGAGCGTATAATGGAGGATTGCTTCCGGCAGCGTCATCGGAACGCCTCCATGATCTTCCTTTCGAACCCATCGGCGATGTCGCGGATGGTTGCTTCGGTATCGGAACAGTCGATCGTGTGAACGAACAGCGTCTTGCGGTCCTCGGTGACGTCGACGGACAGGGTACCGGGAGTGAGGGTGATGAGATTGGCGAGCAGCGTAATCTCGAAATCACGGTCGACGGTGAGCGGAAAGGCGAAGATGCCGGGCTTCAGGTCCATGCGCGGACTGACGACGAGGACGGCGACCCTCCATGCCGACAGCGCCAGCTCCCGGAAGAACAGCATCAGCAGCGAAAGGATGCGCCCGAGCCGCCGCCAGTATCCCCGCGGGCCCATTTCCTCGCGAACGATCCACAGCGACAGGGTCGCCAGGACAAAGCCGAAGATCAGGTTCTGCAGTGTGGCGCTGCCGGTGATGGCCGCCCAGATGACGGCGAGCACAAGGGAAAGGATATAGGTGATCACGGCGCGCCTCCTCCCGGGAAGACGGAACGGATATAGGCGGACGGGTCGGCAAGCCCGGCGGCGGCCTGCTGCGTGACCGCAAGCAGCGGCTCCGGCAGGATGCCGAAGACAAACACCAGCGCAGTGAGGCCGGCAAGTGGCAGGGTGACCCGCCAGTTGGCCGAAACAGCCGTGCCCTGCCCTGGTGATTGCCCGGGCCGCCAGAATGCCAGCAGGAATACCCGCGCGAGCGAAAGCGTTATGAGAAAGGCCGACACGAGTATGGCTGTCGCCAGCCACCAGGCGCCGATGTCGAGCGACGCCTTGAGCAGGGCCACCTTTGGCCACAGCCCGGAAAGCGGCGGCAGCCCGGCGGCGGCCAGGAAAAGCCCGAAGCTTGCCAGCGAGAACCATGGCGCCTGACGGTAAAGGCCGGCAAGATCGGAGAGCGTCCATGACCCGCCAAGCCGGGCGGCGTGTCCAGCCACAAGGTAAAGCGCCGTCATGGTGACGACGGAATGCAGCGCGTAGAGGATCGCGCCGCTGACGGCGGCGGGTGTCCCGATCGCCACGCCCGCCATCATGTTGCCGATGCCGGCGATGACCAGATAACCGACCAGCTTGCGCAGATCGTTCTGGGCTAGCGCCCCCAATGCGCCGATCACCATGGTCAGCGCCGCCGATACCGCGATCACCAGGCTCAGTTCCTCCCGCTCGACCGGCAGCAGCATGACCGTCACCCGCACCAGCGCATAGATGCCGACCTTGGTCAGCAGGCCGCCGAACAAGGCGGACACCACGATGCGCGGCGTGTGGTAGGAGGCAGGCAGCCAGAAATTGACCGGGAAGGCGGCCGCCTTCATGGCGAAGGCCAGGATGAACAGCGCCGTCAGCGTCGTCAGCGGCGCGGTTTCCCGCAGCCCGCCGGCCTTCATCGCGATGTCGGCCATGTTGAGCGTGCCGAAGATGGCGTAGAGATAACCAACCGAGATCAGGAAAAGCGTGGTGGCGATCAGGTTCAGCACCGCATATTTCAGCGCGCCGTCGATCTGCTCGGGCCGGGAGCCCAGAACGAGAAGGCCGAAGGACGAGATCAGCAGCACCTCGAACCAGACGTAGAGATTGAAGATGTCGCCGGTCAGGAAAGCCCCCGTGACGCCGGCCATCAGCAGCATCAGGAAGGGAAAGAAGCCGTAGCGGCGGCCGTTGGCGTCGATGTCGGCAAGGGCATAGATGCCGGCCGCCAGCGCAGCGACGGCCGACACGAGCGCCATCACCGCGCCGAAAAGGTCGGCGGTGAAGGCGATGCCGAAGGGCCGCAGCCAGCGACCCATCACCATCGTCACGGGCCCGGTGGCCAGCACCCGCCACAGCAGCGCCGCGTCGAGAAGCACGAGGAGGGCAAGGCCGGTGACGGCGATGGTGCCATGCAGGCGGACAGACTTGCGCACCATCATCAGGAGCGCGCCGGTGCCGATCATCAGGACCACCGGCAGCACGACCAGCCAGTCGGCGACAGGCGTCCTGGCCATCACGAGGGCTGCGGAAAGGTCGATGGGCGCAGAAGGTGTGGCCATGCTCAGTATCCGGTCGGCGGCAGGTCGTCGGCACGCGGCTCGGCAAGTCGCATGTCGTCGGTGTTGTCGGTGCCGAGTTCCTGATACCCCCGATAGGTCAGCACCAGAAGAAAGGCGAAAAACGAAAACGAGATCACGATCGCCGTCAGGATCAGCGCCTGCGGCAGCGGGTTGGCGGTACCGGCAGGCAGTGCGTCCAAGCCGCCAGCGATGATCGGCGGCACTTCCCGCGTCAGCCGGCCCGCCGTGAACAGGAGCAGGTTCACCGCATTGCCCAGGAGGACGATGCCAAGCAGGATCCGCACCGTGTACTTCGACAGCATGAGGTAGACTGCCGCCGCAAAGAAGAGGCCGATCAGGATGGCAAAGAGCACTTCCATCAGTTGCCCTCCCCGCCTGCGTCGGGTCCAGGCTCCTGCTCGAGCGCAAGCGCGATCGAGGTGATGGCACCGACGACCACCAGATAGACGCCGACATCAAAGGATACCACCGTCGCCAGCGGCACCTCGACGCCGAAGAGATGGGGATAGACCCAGAGCCCCGTCATGAAGGGGACACCAAAGAAGATCGAGACGAGCCCCGACAGCGTCGACAGGAAGAGGCCCGCACCGGCAATCGCCATCGGGTGGAAGCGGATGGCGCGGCGTACCGCGCCGACGCCGAAGGCGATGCCGTAGATGGCGAAGGCGGAGACGGCGATCAAGCCACCGATGAAGCCCCCGCCCGGTTCGTTATGGCCGCGCAGCAGGACGAAGACCGAAAAGAGCAGCATCAGGGCCGTCAGCACCGGGGCGGCGGTCCGGAAGATCAGCGTGTTCATGGGCAAGCCCCCATCGTTGCGGCAGGGCCAGCCGGCCGGCGAGCGCTCATGACCGTCCCTCCCCGGTTCCGGCACGACGACCGGCTCTCACCCGGACCAGCGCCAGAACGGCAAGACCGGTGATCATCACCACCGCGATTTCACCGAGCGTATCGGTGCCCCGGAAGTCGACGATGATGACGTTCACGACGTTGGCCCCGTGGGCAACAACCTTCGAATAGGCGTTGAAGAAGCCGGTCAGCAGATTGTCGAACGGCGCTTCCACCGACTTCAGGAGCAGCAGCATGAAGCCGAGGCCGCAGGCGGCAGCCACCGTTGCATCGAAGAGCAACTGCCCGATCGGCCGGTGGTCCCTGGGGGAAAGCCGAAGCCGCGTCATGACCAGTGCAAGAATGACGACGGAGAGCGTCTCCACCATGAATTGCGTGAAGGACAGGTCCGGCGCACCAAAGAGCAGGAAGAGCACCGCGACCGCAAAACCCTGGATGCCGAGCGACACGATCGCCGTCAGGCGGTCGCTGGCCGTCAGCACCGCGACGATGCCGATCGCCGCGATCACCAGGAAGGCTGCCTCCTGCACCAGGATAAGGTCCGGCCATGCCGGCACTCCCGGCAGTTCGCCAAAGACGATCGGCGGCACGAGCAGCGTCAGCGCCACCAGGATGAAGGTGACGGTCACGTAGATTTCCAGCCGGCCGGGCTGGAGGATGCGTATCAGGCCTGCCGAGATCCGCACGAGGCCGGAGACGAAATGGTCGAAGCCCCGGTCCGGCCCGGGGCCGAGGTTTTCCACAAGACCGACCATCAGGGCGCGAGCGGTTTGAAGACGCCAGTAGACGAGGACGCCGAGAGCAACCGTCAGAAGCGAGAGAAGCAGCGGCAAGCCCAGATGCGGCACCGCGGTGATATCGATCGCCACGGGCTCGTCGAGAATAGCGGTGGCCATCGGCGACGAAACGTAGCGGTGCACGAGACCGGAGAACAACGCAGCCAGGAGGCCGAGGACGGCAAGGATCACAGGACCGATCCAGAGGGTCGCAGGCCCCTCATGCGCATGCTTCGGCGTTTCGACCCGTGGGCCGACAAAGGGCTTCAGGGCGACCGCGAAGGCGATCGCGAACATCAGCGCATTGCCGATCACCGCCAGCACGGTGAAGAAGACCGCCCGCGGATTGCCGGCGGCAAGTGCGGCATAGATCTCCTCCTTGGCGAGGAAGCCGAAGAACAGCGGCAGCCCGCCCATGGAACAGGCGGCCAGCAAAGCCGCGCCGAAGGTGACGGGCATGGCCGATGCCAGGCCGCCGAGCCTCGTCACGTCACGCGTGCCCGCTTCGTGGTCGACGATGCCGGCAACCATGAACAGGGCGCCCTTGAACAGGGAATGGGCCACCAGGTAGAGAACGGCGGCCTCGATGGCATGCGGCGCGTCGAAGCCGATCAGCATCACCAGAAGCCCGAGCGAGGCCATGGTCGTGTAGGCGAGCATGAGCTTCAGGTCTGTCTGGCGGATCGCGAGCAAGGTGCCGGCGATCAGCGTGACGCCGCCGAAGAAAGGCAGGAGGATTTCCCAGGCGGGCGTGGCACCCATGACCGGATTGAGCCGCATCAGCAGATAAACACCGGCCTTCACCATGGTGGCCGAGTGGAGATAGGCCGAAACCGGCGTGGGCGCCTCCATGGCGTTCGGCAGCCAGAAGTGGAACGGAAACTGCGCCGACTTGGTGAAGGCGCCGCCCAACACCAGCAACAGCGCCGCCAGGTAGAAAGGGCTTTCCCTCAGGCCGTTTTCCAGATGCACGAGCAGCGAAAGCTGGGTGACGCCGGTGATGTTCCAGATGAAGACCAGGCCGGCGAGAAGGCACAGCCCCCCTGCCCCGGTGACCACCAGCGCCTGCAGGGCCGCCCTGCGGGCCGCTTCGCGCCCATGATCGAAGCCGATCAGCAGGAAGGAGGTGATGGAGGTGAGTTCCCAGTAGACGAAGAGCATCAGGAAACTGTCCGACACCACGAGGCCGAGCAT
>JAEYTV010000620.1 GCA_023433855.1 Pseudomonadota bacterium
ACTCCGATGATGGGCAGCGCAACCCGGTCGAAAGCAACGGAACGGTTCACGACGCCCTCCACGGCAGGAGCCGCGCTTCAAGCGCGGTGAAGGCGGCGTTCATGACGAAGCCGGACAGGCCGAAAGAGATCATCGCGGCCATGACGGCGGCGACGTCGTAGCTTTGCTGGACCGCGATAAGGTGGGCTCCAAGGCCAAAGTCGGCAGCGACCAGTTCCGCGACGATGACGGTGCCCCAGCCGGACATCAGCGCGACCCGCGCGCCGATCAGGATCTCAGTCATCGCACCAGGCAGTACCAGTGCCCGGAAGCGCTGCAGCGATGACATTCCCAGCATCGTGGCGGTTCGTTCCAGGTCGCTCGGAATACGGCGCGACCCGTCGATCGCATAGACGATGACGACGAGGAACACCGCGAGGCCGACAAGGAAGATTTTGCTGGTAAAGCCGAAGCCAAACCAGACCACCGCGAGCGGAACCCAGGCGATGCTGGATACAGGGCGGATGGCTTCGATCACCGGTCCGAGCAGGCCGGCGAAGATGCGCGAACGACCGATCAGGATACCGATCACCGCGGCGGCGACCGAGCCGGTCAGCCACCCCGCCAGGAACACTTCCAGGCTAGCGGCGAGATCACGCCAAAGCCCGTCGCTTGCGTACTCGACGAATTCGCTGGCCACCGCCAGCGGTGTGGGAAGGCGGCTGATGGCGCCTCCTCCGCCTCGGAGCCAGAACGCCATTGCCGTCCAGAACAGCAGCAGGACCGCCATCCCGAGAGCACCGAGCAGCACTGGTCTCGTCCACGATCCGTGCTTGCCAGCGCGTGCAGCCGATGAGCCTGCCATGTGCCGGTCCCGCTACGCGCCTCAGCGCGCCTTCGCGACCTCGCCGGCCAGCTCGACATTGTTGAACGTCTTGGCATAGGCGGGCAGGTCGACACCCTCGGGCGCGAAGCCGAGTTCTTGGGCCACCGTGACGGTCTCGACGATACCGTCGACATCGGGGACATAGGACTCTGCCACGCCGATGAGCTTGTTCTCGAACGAATAGCGTACCGCCTCGACATCGACCTTGGCGAACTCGGCCATCAGCTTGTAGGCCTCTTCGGGATTCGATTTGATATAGTCGGTCGCGGCAGCCTGCGCGGCGAGCACGTCCTGGACCGCTTGCGGATTGGATCTGATGAGAGCGGTGCTGGCGATGAAACCATCCCCAGGCGCGGCGCGGCCGATTGCGTCGGAGCCCGTGAAGATCACGCGGCCGATCTTCTTCAACACCATGTCCGAGACATAGGGCACATAGCCCGCGACCACTTCAGCGCCGCCGGAGTCCAGAACACCGACCATGCCGGGACCGGTGCCCGATACGAAATACTCGTTTGCCTCCGGATCGACGCCGGCCTTCTTGAGAGCAATCTTGAAGAAAAGTGTAGAGGCCGTCTTCGGACCGCTCACCACGACCTTCTTGTTCTGGATCTCGGCCGGCGATTTGATCGGGCTGTCGGTTGCGACCACCGTAACGTTCGCGTTGACGAAGGACTGGCCGACGAACTGCGCCGATTCGGGCGACTGCGAGAAGATGACGACGGCCGAGACGCTATTGCCCCAGCTCATGTCGAGGCGTCCCGCGGCGAGGGCGCTTGCTGCGCCCGGCAGGCCTTGGGTGATGGGCACCCAGTTGACGGTATAGCCCTTTTCCTCCAGCTGCTTCTGCGCCTGCATGATCGGCACCGGCGACACCACCGGGAAATAGCCGATGTTCAGCGTTTTGTCCGCCGACTGGGCCAGTGCGCCGGGGACGCCGGTGAGAATTGCGGTTGCTGCGGTGGCCGCGAGAAGCAGCCTGCGATTGAACGTCATGTTCACCTCCCTGTTCGCGGCGCGCCGCGCCAAACGTGGCATGCAGACGAGATCGACGGCCCCGTCAATCCTCCCGGCACCCGACGCTCTCACTTTTGCAGCAAACCCGGATTAGGAATGTTCGCGAGTTTACAATCTTGGCGCGCCGCCGCAATTGACCCTTCGCCCTGCCCGGATTCCAATGTGCCATCAGCCGACTGACGGCTGCAGGAGCAAGCATGGCCAGCCGAGATCCGCGTCGCCCCAACATTCTCTACATCGTCAGCGACGATCAGGGCGCCTGGGCGCTGGGTTGTGCGGGGAACAGCGAGATCAAGACCCCAGTTCTTGACCGTCTGGCCGCCGCCGGAATCCGCTTCGAGAACTTTTTCTGCACCTCGCCCGTGTGCTCTCCCGCTCGCGCTTCCATGCTGACCGGAGATATCCCGTCCCGCCACGGTGTCCAGGACTGGATCCGCGTCGGCAGCATGGGTGACAGCCGGATAGACTACCTAGAAGGTCAGCGCCTGCTGACGGACGTTTTCGCCGATAACGGATATCGCTGCGGTCTCATCGGCAAGTGGCATCTTGGCGCGAGCGACCGGCCTCGCAAGAACTATGTCAAATGGTTCGCCCATCAGTCGGGCATGGGGCCTTATTACGACGCGCCGATGGTCGACGAGGATCAGCCGATAACGCTGCCGGGCTACATCACCGAGGAGCTAGGCAAACGCGCGGTCGCGTTCGTCGGGGACGAAGCCCAGCGGCCGGAGCCGTTCTGGCTCAGCCTCAACTTAACCGCTCCGCACTATCCCTGGATCGACTCCCATCCCAAGGAATTCACCGATCTCTACCAGGACTGCGAATTCCTCTCCTGTCCGGAGGAGCCGCCGCATCCCGACTTCGCGGGTGGCGCCGCGTCGGTGTCCAAGGGCCGCGAGCAACGGCGCGAGAGCCTGATAGGCTATTTCGCCTCTGTCACGGCGATGGACGCCGCGATCGGCGACGTCATCGCCGAGATCGAGCGGCAGGGGCTGACCGAATCGACGCTCGTCATCTTCATGGGCGACAACGGGATGAACTGCGGTCATCACGGCATCTGGGGCAAGGGAAACGGCACGCGTCCCCAGAACATGTACGACACCTCGATCAAGGTTCCCTGCATAGTCGCCCAGCCGGGGCGTATTCCGGGGGGACGTGTGAGCGACGACATGCTGAGCGGTTACGACGTGTTCCCGACGCTGCTCGACCATGCCGGGGTTGCGGAGGCGCCCACGCACAAAAAACCCGGGCGCAGCTTCGAACCGTTGCTGGCCGGTGGATCGCTGCCGGCGACGCGCGACGTCGTCGTCTACGACGAATATGGGCCGGTGCGCATGGTGCGGACCAGGGAGTGGAAATACGTGCACCGCTATCCCGACGGTCCGCACGAGCTCTTCGATTTGGTTGGCGATCCCGATGAAAGGGTGAACCGGATAGACGATCCGAGTCTCGGCAATCTGCTCGGGAGTTTACGTGAGAAGCTGTTCTCATGGTTCAGGAACTATGTCGACCCACGTCGCGACGCTGCTGTGAAGGGTGTGACCGGCTGCGGCCAACTGGGGCGTCCGGAGGACGCGACCGCCACTCGACCGATGTTCGCGGACCAGCACCTCAATGGCGCCGACTGGGACCTGTGGCTCGCCGATGGCAACCCGGTTCCCCACAAGCCCGAGTGAAGGCTCAGAAATAGAAGTACTCGCTTTGGCCGGCCAATTTGGTCATCCGGCTGAGGCTCTTGAGGTGGATGGACCCGTAGGAAACCGAGAGAATATCGTCCTCCTCCAGTTCCTGCAGTTTCTTGTTCACTGTCGGGCGGGTGCATCCCAGAATCTTGGCGAGCATCTCCTGGGTTACATCAATCTGGTCGGGATTGGCTTTCGAAGCGCCATTGCCGCGTAAGCTTAGCAGCAGGCGCACCAGCCGCACCTCGATCGGCTGCAGCGCTCGATCCTCCAGCACCTTGTTCGCCATCCGCAATCGATGGCAGAGGATTTCCATGAGGCACCTGCTGAAATCCGCATGCGCCTCCATGCAGCCGAGGGTCGTCCGCCGGTCGATGGTCAGGATGGTGGTGTCGCCGTGGGCATAGACATCGTTCGCATTGTGGATGCCGTCGATCGTCGAAACGAGCCCCCAGATGTCTCCTTTCTTCATGATGGAGAAGACATACTCCTTCCCGTCGGCGGTAAACGTCGTCGATCGCAGTCCGCCTTCGACAATTATGGCAATGCCGTTGGCACGCTCGGTGCGGGGGACCCACAGCTCTCCATGGGCAAGCCGGCGAACGATGGCCCTTGCGGACAAGATGTCGAGTGTTTCGGGTGAAAGCGTCCGCAGCAGAGGGTTGGCGCCGAGAAGGGCCTGGGCGCCGAGTGGCTTGGCTTCTGCGTCCGATGCCGTCATCTCGCAATTCTATGCGGACCTGCCCACCGCTTCTATAGCGGATCGAGCCGCCTAGGGCAGGCTTGCCACTCGCGACACCGCGTTCTTCGCCGCGATCATCTGGGACTGGGTATACATCTTGGCGTGACG
>JAEYTV010000634.1 GCA_023433855.1 Pseudomonadota bacterium
CCAAGCATTTCCAATCCCAGTTCGCGGCGGATCTGCGCGCCGGTTCGGAAGAACCGGTCGCGGTACTCCCGGAACATGCCGAGGCCCGATCCAACCGCGCCTCCCAGGATCGTGAAGAGCGCCAGGACCAACGTCTTGCGAGGATAGGCCGGCACCGTCGGAACGACGGCACTGGAAATCACACGGGCTTCCGTAACCGGGAACGACTGCTGCTGAGCTGCCTCCTGGAATTTCTGCAGGAACGATTGGTAGAGATTCCTGTAGGTCTCGGCCTCGCGTTCGAGTTCGCGCAGCTGGACCTTGGTTTCGTTGGCGACGGCACTGACGTCGGTCGCGTCCATCACGGCCCTGCGCAGGGTTTCCTCCCGCGCCTGCGCCACGTCCACGTCGCTCTTGTAACTTTCGGCGATGCGCCCCAGTTCCTCGAACATCTGGCGCTTGTAATCGTTCATCTCGTTCTTCTGCTTCAACACACTTTCGTGTCGAGCGCCGAGCATGGCGGTCAACTCGTCGGCGCGCTTGGCAGCAGCCAGATATTTGCCGCGCAGATCGTTGGAGATGGAACTCGCAAGGACATCGGTCACGATGGCGTCCATCTGGCCGTCGCTGATGATCTGCTGGATGCGGTTATAGCGTGCAGTCTTCGTCGCAACATCCGCCTGGGCGCTGATCAGCGCGCTATTCAGCTCTGCCAGTTGCTGATCGGAAACCAGTTGCGTGCCCGTGGATACGAGCCCATTTGCGGTACGGAACTTCTGGACCGCCAGATCCGATTCGAGCGCACTCTGCCGCAGTTCAGCTATTCGGTCCTGCAGCCAGCTACTTGCCCTTCTCGTCGCCTCGTATTTGGCGTCGAGCTTATCGACCAGGTAAGCCTCCGCTATTCCGTTCACCACGCGGGCAGACAGTTCGGCCGATGGCGACGTAAATTCGACGGAAAGCACATACGTCTTTCCAACGCGGCTGATTTCCATGTTGCCGCGAAGCCGATCAGCAGCGGCAAGACGGCGCTTTTCCAGGTCCTCGGCGGTGACTTCTCGCGAAACGAACCACTGAGATACGTCCAGCAGCGAACGCAGAAATGCACGGGTACTACTGATAATCCCCCGGTCGGCCGCCATGAAGACCGGGTCGCTGTCCAGTTTCAGCATGTCGACGGTGCGAAGCAAGATCGTCCGGGACTTCAGCAACTCCACCTGGCTGAGGACCGAAGCGTCGTCATCGATCACGCCCCCGATGTTCGACAGTTGCTCCACGATCTCGCTGTTGGCGCGGTCGATCAGGACGCTCGCGCCCGCCTTGTAGAGCGGCATTGCTGTCATGACGAACACGAGGCCAATCGCGATGAAAGCGATCACACTGGCGACAAAGATCTTCCACTGGCGCTTGGCTATGCCGAGGAACCAATCGAAATCGATTCCAGCCTCTGCGTCCGCAACGCTGGAGGCGCCTGAACCAAAAGCCGAATTGAACGTACTTCTCGTATCCATCAAGCCGTTTTCTCGGTCGGTTCAGTACGTTCCCCAGCCGGGGCATGAAGCATCAGGGGATTGCAGCCGGGCTGACAGACGTCGTCGAAGACCCGCCGCCGCCGGAAGAGGCGAAGTAGCGGCTGCCGAACGTCAGCGGAAACGAGCCACTGGTCGTGACCGTCGACGAATCGCCGCCGGTCGTGCCCCCTGCAGTGGTTCCAGCTGCCGTCCCGGCACCGCCGCCGCCAATACCCGCTCCTGCTGCCGCACCGCCGCCTGCTCCGGCACCCCCGCCAAGTGCGGCGGTAGCGACGTCCGAATTACCTGACAGGAAGGCGGTCGTCAGAGCCTGATTGTTCAGCAGGGCAATCTCCTGCTGTATTCTCGCAGCGTATTCCGCGTCGACGCCCACGCAACTTCTTGCCGCACGACCAAGGCCGGCCCCGATCGCGGCAATCTGATCCGGGGACGCGGTCAATTGCGGCTCATCCGCCGCCGGCGCGGACATCAGGCTCAGCAGTCTCGGCAGAGTCAGTGAACTCGATCCCGCCAATGCGCGTACCCGAGAAGACAGTGCCAGACCGCCGTTGGCGTAACTGCGAAGAAGCTCGCGCGGATTGGCAAGAAACGCCTGAACGTCCTGATCAGGCAGCTTTGCGGGCGGCACGAAGCACGACACAACCACAGGCTCACCGGGAGCCCCCGCGGCCGGTGGCTGGCCTGCAGACTGCGCAAACGCTGGCAGAGGCGCAACCGCCGCCCCCGCCACAACTGCAACAAAAGCGGCGCCAGAAAAAACAATAGACCGCAATGTCATCTTCGGCATCCCAGTAAATCCATCGTAGAGAATGTTTGATTAACAGCACAACTTGATGCCGCCAACAAGTCAATTTCGAAAAAGCGCTCTTATATGATTAAGATGCCGGTGTTTAAGATGCCGGTCTTCTCTGCCCGGCATCCGATACTTGGCTAGAGATCGCGTACTGCGTCTCGAGTGGAAACGACATCCGAAGAGACACCGGAAGCGGTAGAAGTGACGGAGTTCACGATATTGAGGAACTTCAGCAACTCGATGGAGTCGGAGTTGGTCACGTAAAGAATGTCCTTGTCCTGCATCGGAAACCGCTGAACCGCGAAAAACGCCGAGGGATCCCGCAGATTGGCCCTGAAGATGACCGGCACGGTATCGGTTTTGAAGCGAGAGACATCGACACCAAGCTTGCTCAAAAGCGGCTTGTTGATGGTCCTGTAGAGCAAGACCTGCGCGGGATCGGCCCGGCCATCGAGCAATCCACCGGCCTTGCCGAGTGCTTCGCCAAGGGTGAGGTCCGTCTCCTCGAAATCGAAACGGCCGTTCAGACCAGACGCTCCGAATGCCAGATAGGTCCGACGTTCCCGATCAACGAGAATCACGTCACCCGGAACAACGAAGATGTTCTCCGCAGGCGTCCTGGTAAGATGGTCGTAGAGAATGGTGCCGGAGCGCCCGCGACGCTGCAGCGTGATATAGGTTTCCTTGCCCGGCGCGCTCAGCCCCCCGGCCTCGGATATCACGTCGAGCACCCGTTCCCCAGCCTCGGTCAAGACGACCTTGGAGGGATTCCTGACATCACCCAGGACCGCAACCTCGGCCGAGCGCGCGTTGACTTTCGTGACAACCACCTGCGGTTCGATGGCACGATTGGCCAACCGATCCTCGATCTCGCGGGCCACCTGCTCTTCCGTCCGACCTACGACCCGAACCTCTCCCGCATAGGGGAAGTTGACCGTGCCGGAACGACCCACCACCTGCTGCGGCAGTTGCACGAAGTTGCCCGGTCGGCTTCCCGCATCCGCCGGGATGAAGAGGCCACCCGCCTGCGATTCGAAGACCGCTATCTGCAGGACGTCCCCCACGCCGATCGGCAGCACGGGCGGACCGCCGCGTCCACCGCCGAAACCGCCCTCAAGGGACTTTGCCGATGCATCGGACACATACTGCAGAACTGCCGAATTGATGTCGACCAATGCATAGTCGATGCCGACTGCGCGTTCGCGACCATTCTTGACCGCAACCACCTTAACGGCCGCCTCAGATTCGACCGACCTTGCGGCCGGGCCTGAAGAGGGCAGCGAGGTACATCCGGAAAGTATAAGTAAAGTAGCTCCTGCTAAAAAGCCGTGGTTCCAGTATCTCAATTTTCTGCCCCCAAGAATGCGCATTCTTAAAACTGAAATAAATCGAGATGGCAATGACTGGTGGAATTAAGAAACTGTTCATTGAAAAGTTTCCTCTTTTCCGTTGCCATGCCGCAACAATGCTTATTCCCTCTGAGCATCATCAGAACAATGCATCCTGTTTGCGCGATCTCATGTCTCAAAATCAATATCAGTAAAATTGTAAATGTCGCTTTAAGCGCAAAGAAAATCACCTTGTGTAGGCTGATCTCTACTAAGGCCGACAGATGTTCTTGGCCGCTCTTAAATAAAACAGGCGGAGCGATCGATCATGACGAACGGATTTTCACGACTGGCGACATTGGCGCTCGCAAGCGCTGCGCTATGGACCAGCGCCCTCGATGCATCTCATGCGGGACAAATGGGTGGCTTGACGCGTCCCTTGAAGGAAACGCGATCAAACCTGTTCCTCATCGAAAAGCGCCCCACGCTCGCGCCATTCGCCCAGATCCGATTCTGCGTCCAAAACCCCGCCGACTGCCGCAGTTCCGGAGGGGCAGCCAATGAGACACTGGACGGCGCAAAGCGGCGCGAACTCGCCCGGGTCAACGCGGATGTAAACCGTGCCATCCGACCGACGAGCGACGCCGCCGATCAAGACGAATGGCAGGCGGGCGTCTCCTCCGGAGATTGCGAGGACTACGCGTTGACGAAGCGCCGAAGGTTGATCGAGCAGGGCTGGTCACCGCGGGCACTGCGCATCGCCGTAGCCAAGACGGCCGCCGGAGAGGGACATGCGGTGCTGGTTGTCCGCACGTCAGAGGGCGATCTCGTGCTGGACAATCGTCATGACGCCATTCGCCCCGTTCAACGCAGCGGTCTGCGCTGGTTGAAAATTCAATCCGGCGACAACCCGATCCTCTGGTTCGACGTATAGCGTCCGCGCCCCCGTCTCGCTTCGGACTGCGGCAAC
>JAEYTV010000639.1 GCA_023433855.1 Pseudomonadota bacterium
AGATAGGAGAAGTGCTCGTGGTAGACGGTATCGAACTGGTTCTGCTCGATAAGCCGCATCAGATGCGGAAACTCCAGAGTGATCGTACCCCCGGACTTCAGCGCCGCCTTCATGCCGCGGGTGAAGTCGTTGATGTCGGGGACGTGGGCGTAGACGTTGTTGCCGAGGATGAGGTCGGCCCGCTTTCCTGTCTCTGCGAGAGACTTGCCGAGCGCCTCGCCGAAAAACTGCCGAAGCACGGGGATATTGAGCTTATCGGCAGCGTCAGCCGTGCTGTCGGTTGGTTCCACCCCAAGGCAGGGAATGCCTCGGGCCACGAAGTTCTTCAGGAGATAACCGTCGTTCGAAGCGACTTCTATAACCATGCTGTCACGGCTCAGCCCGAGCCTGGTGGTGATCATCTCGACATAGGAGGCAGCATGCGCGAGCCAGCTCTGTGAAGCGCTGGAGAAATAGGCGTATTCCGGGCTGAAGAGGGATTCCGCGGACGCGTAATCCTCTGTCTGGACAAGCCAGCACTCCTCGCACACCTTCAGCCGCAGCGGAAAGTATACCTCCGGTTTGGAGAGATCTTCAGCAGTCAGGTAGGCGTTCGATGGCGGTGCGAAGCCGAGGTCCAGAAAACCGCAACGAAGTGCGGTACCGCAGTGGCGGCATCTCATGGTGTCAGTCCCGTAAAATCGTCTGTCAGGTAAGGATGAGTTTTGTCCCGTTCCGACATTTCGGTGATCGGAAGCGGCCATGATATACCGAGCGCCGGGTCGCCTGCATGCAACGCGCCCTCGGCATCGGGCGAATAGGGTGCGGAGTGAAGATAGAGCAGCTCGCAATCATCGGTGAGCGTCTGGAAGCCGTGCGCGAAACCCTCCGGTATCAGAAGGGCACGCCGGTTTTCGGCCGACAGTCTTTCCCCATGCCATCTCAGGAAAGTCGGGGAGCCGGCCCTCAGATCCACCGCAACATCCCAGATCTCGCCGTGCAAGCAGCTTACAAGCTTGGCCTCGGCGCAAGGCGGATACTGAAAATGCAGGCCGCGGACAGTACCCTTCTGCATGGTCCTCGTCAGGTTGATCTGGGCGACCGGCTTCCGCCAGCCGGCATCCTGCAGTTCGACGGCGCAGAAAACGCGGGAGAAGAAGCCACGCGCATCGCCGAGGTTCTGACGCTCGACAAGCTTGACGCCCGAAAGGGGCAGGTCGGTGATGGTGAAGCGGCTCAACAGCTTGCCTCATAAGCAGCGATTTCGGCTTCGCAGAGAGCGCGGGCATCGGCGCCTTCATGTTGCGCCCGGTACCACGTCATCGTCCGATCGACGGCCTCCGCCAGTGACCAGCGCGGTTGGACACCCAGGAAATGTCGTGCCTTCGCCGTTTCCAACGCAAGCAACCCCGCTTCGTGGGGGCCTTCCGCTCCGTCGCCGTATTCCACCTCGCCGCCACCATAGGAGGCACGGGCAATCTCGATCACCTGCCGCACCGGTGCGGCCTCGTGGCTGTTGGGGCCGAAATTGAAGGCAAGGGCGAGCGACCCGTCATCCCACAGCCGCTGCGCAAGTACCAGATAAGCGCAAAGTGGCTCCAGCACATGCTGCCATGGGCGTTTTGCCTCCGGGCGACGCACCTCGAGGGTACGGCCTGCCTGCCAGGCGCGGACCGCATCCGGCAGAAGCCGGTCCCCCGACCAGTCACCGCCGCCAATGACGTTGCCAGCCCGTGCGCTGGCCACCGCGATGTTCTTTTCCTTCAGGAAAGCGTCCCGATAGCTCGCAATGACAATCTCTGACGCGGCCTTGCTGGCGCTGTAGGCATCGTGGCCACCAAGTTGGTCCGTCTCCCTGTACGGGAAGACGTGCTCAAGGTTGCGATAGACCTTGTCCGTCGTGACTGCGACGACAACTCGTACCGAATCCGTCTGTCGGATCGCCTCGAGGAGATTTGCCGTGCCCTGCACATTGGTGGCGAAGGTGCCGAGGGGATCGCGATAGCTTGCTCTGACAAGTGCCTGCGCGCCAAGGTGCAGGACGATTTCAGGTGATGCCGCCTTGACCAATTCACCAAGTAGGTCCGCGTCCCGGATATCCTGAAAGTGGCTCGTTTCCAGAGAGGGGCGCGCAAGTTCGAAGACACTGGGGTCGGTGGCAGGCGGTAATGCGATCCCGGTGACCCTGGCGCCGAGCCTTGTCAGCCAGAGCGAGAGCCATGTGCCCTTGAAACCGGTATGGCCTGTCAGAAGGACGCGCTTGCCGTCCCAGAATGCAGGGTCTGGCAGCGCTCCGCTCACGACCAGAGCTTCCACGGGGCCTGCCCCGAGCCCCAGAGCTCTTCCAGCAGGTTTTTCTCGCGCAGTGTGTCCATCGGTTGCCAGAAGCCTTCATGTTCGTATGCCATCAACTCGCCCATGGTGGCGAGGTTCGTCATGGGCGATGCTTCCCACGGAGTGTTGTCAGCTTCGATGAGCTCGAGGGACCTGGGCGACAGGACGAAAAAGCCGCCGTTGATCATGCCGCCGTCGCCTCGCGGCTTTTCCGCGAAACCGGTGACCTTGATGCCGTCACGCTCCAGCGCGCCATATCGGCCGGGCGGGTGCACGGCGGTCACCGTCGCGAGCTTGCCATGGGCCTGGTGGAATTTGATCAACTCCTTGATGTTCACGTTGCTGAGGCCGTCGCCGTAGGTAAAACAGAAGCAATCCTCGTTGCGCAGATAGTCCGCCACGCGCTTCAGGCGCCCACCCGTCATCGTGGTTTCGCCGGTATCGATCAGGGTGACTTTCCACGGCTCGGCCGCGCGGCGGTGAACCTGCATCTCGTTATAGGCCATGTCGAAGGTGATATCCGACATGTGCAGGAAGTAATTCGCAAAATACTCCTTTATAACGTAGCCCTTGTAGCCACAGCAGATGATGAAATCATCCACACCATAGGCGGAATAGAGCTTCATGATGTGCCAGAGGATCGGCCGTCCTCCGATCTCGATCATAGGCTTTGGCTTGAGGTGCGTCTCCTCCGAGATCCTCGTACCCAGTCCTCCGGCAAGGATTACAGCTTTCAAGTTTTTTCTCCTGACGGCGCTCGTATGGCTTTATTGGCAGCCGTTCACGCAACATCCCAGCTGAGATAGCCGCCCTCACACGAGGATGGTCTGCACCAGATCTTCCTGGCAGAAGACCATATTTGGCAGGAAGCCGAGCTCCAGAAAACGTTCGCGTTGCTCGGCCGAGGCAACCAGCACGCATGTGCCCTCGTCAAGTTCAGCCGCTTCGTCGCCCTCATCGGTGATGACGTCGAACCTCTCGGGAAGGCCTACCTTCATCAGGCGTTCTTTGAGGATCGCAGTGTCGGGAAATCCTGCCAGAAGCAAGCGCTTCATTCCCGCCGTAGAGGTGATCTGCCAGACCAGGGTCTGCAATGCTGCTGCCAGGGGCAACCCTT
>JAEYTV010000641.1 GCA_023433855.1 Pseudomonadota bacterium
TGGGGGTCGCGCGTTCGAATCGCGCCGGGATCACCAATTAACTCGCTGTTCTCTTTGCTGCATCCCACTTTTCTTACCTACTCCCCATCTCGCCTGAACTGCCTGGGAGCCTCTCGGGACCATCCTCCTGCGTCGTCCCCTGCCCGGAAGCTTTGAAATCAGGCGGCTCGAGTCACCCATGTCTCGTCACGACTGTTCATGAATTAATCGCCGTTCAAGCATTGTCCCACCAACGCCAGTGCAACGTGCCGCGCTTCGATCAAGGCAAACCATCAACCGGCGGCAAGTGTTCTCGCTGACCTTCAAGATATCTATAGGATCCAACTGAAGTGTTCGCTGACGTCGCGGTCCGGTATACCGGAACGGAATCCGGCAGGAACGGTTTGTCGATCCCGTTCATGTCGGCTATTCCTTTGATGCAAATATTTCCAGGAATGTTGGATAATGGATGAACGTCCAGCTCTTTCGTCATTCGCGGCGCTCTCCCGAGACACCGGCCTTGCCATCGTCCGTGCGCTGGCTGTCGCGAGCCCCAGGGAGCGGCAGGCGTGATCGCCGATTACATGGGCGTCTCGGCGTCAAACGTGTCATTCCATCTCAGGGACTGGAGCGTTCCGGTGTGATATCGCAGCGCAGGGTGTCTCTCTCGATCGTTTACAGCGTCAGCTACGAGACGCTCGCCGGTCTCGTGAAGGTCCTGATGGAGGGCGGCTGTGCGGGACATCCGGCGATCCGGGGAAATGTGGAAAGGACCGGCTGCGGCAGTCCGGCTGATGGGGTCGCAAGTGCATAGTCGACGGGTTCTGGCGGGTATCGTTTCCGCCCTCGGCGTAACGCAGATAATCGGTTACGGAACTCTCTATTACAGCTTCAGCATTCTCGCCCCCGGCATGGCGGCCGATCTCGACCTTTCGCTTTCCCAGGTGTTCGGCGTCTTCTCCGTCTCCCTGTTCATCGGCGGTCTTTCGGCGACCTACCTCGGCAAGCAGATGGATCGGATCGGAGCCGCCACCATCATGACCATCGGCTCGGTGCTTGCCGCCGTGATGCTCGCGCTGTGCGCCTGGTCGCCTTCGGTCGCGATATTTGCGTTTGCGATCATCCTGATCGAGGTCGCGTCGGGAATGGTGCAGTATCAGGCGGCATTCGCGACACTGGTCGAGAGCGATCCGCGAACGGCATCCCGAAGCATCACATACCTCACCCTGATCGGCGGGTTCGCATCGACGATCTTCTGGCCGATCTCCGCCGCCCTGTCTGGATCGATGTCGTGGCGTGAGATCTACCTGGTATTTGCGGGACTGAACCTCTTTCTCTGCATGCCGCTGCATTTCTGGATCATGCGCGTTGGCAAGACAGCGTCTAATGCGAACGCAGTCGCCCGGCCTCGCGAAGCCGTTATCGGAGCAATCCCCGACAATGCCCGCCGCCGGAGCATGATCGCGGTGTCGTTCGCATTCGCGCTTCTCGGGTTCACGCTTGCCGCGATCCTCGCCCATATGGTGCCGATGCTCGGCTCCATAGGGCTGGGTGCGGCTGCCGTGGTGATCGGTTCCTTGTTCGGCCCGGCACAGGTCGCGAGCCGGCTGATCAACATGATCTTCGGGAAAAACCTGTCGCCGCCAGCGCTCGCGGTCCTGTCGGCGGTGCTGATCGTGCTCGGCATTGTGATACTGCTGGCCACAGGCGACTGGCTGCCAGGGGCGGTCGCGTTCGCGATCTGCCTCGGGCTCGGCTCGGGCATCAACAGCATCGCGCAGGGGAGCCTGCCGCTCTATCTGTTCGGATCGGACGGGTACGGAACGATCACGGGCAAAATGGCGGCGGCTCGGCTGACGCTTGGAGCCGGAGCGCCCTTCGCGTTCGCCGCGGCCATGGAGAACCTCGGCCTGAGCCTGTCACTCATCGCAAACGCATGTCTCGGCGCCGTCAGCATCGTGGCATTCGTTGCGGTGGCGGCTTCCTGTCGACGGCGAGCCACGGCAACGGCGTAGGCCTTCAGATCGATTTCGACGACACCCTCGCACACGTCGACGACCGGGCTGATCCAGACCTGCCTTTGGCACCACTGAACTGCTCTCTGACTGTCCGTCGTCCGCGCCAAGGCTTTTGAATACCGGGAGAACAGGCGCTCCATTCCTCGGCGCTTGAGGTATCGATCGGCGTGCCGCTCGCAAGCGAGGCCTCGCTCGTCGACGGTCCTATTGTGGCGTTGGGCCGCCGCCGAAGGCACGGATCGCCCATTGAGTTCAGGGGTGAGGACTCCTTCGGCGTAAAGCGTCCTTCACAATGCCGCGGGCGTCCTTGACATTCTGTCAGCTACCATACATTATTGTTTGTTAGCTAACAGATCGAGGTAATTGCAGTGAACGATCAAGCCGGTTCGGATTTGTCCTCTGTCGCTGGATGGACGAAACGTTGCTTTCTTTCAGGCCGGGCCTTGATGGACGCGACTTTGCGTCCATACGGGCTCGGGGCGACACAATGGTACGTGCTTCGGCAGTTGGCAGTTCATGGGCCGACTGCGCAACGCGACCTCGTTCGGCTCCTCGATGTTGAAAGAGCGACCTTGAGCGGAATCGTCGCGGCTCTGGTGCGCAAGGGGCTTGTCGTCCAGTTGGCGGGCGGCAAGGACCAGCGTCAGCGAACCTTGGAACTCACCGAGGCCGGCAAGTCGCTGTGGGGCAATCTCCCCGACCTTCATTTCATCCACGAGGTGGCTTTTGGCGGCATCGACCCCGCCGAAATCGCAACTGCGGTCCGTGTCCTGCAGACCGCAACCGGGCGGCTGCATGATCTCCTTGGGAAAGGAAACTAGGAATGACAATCCTGATAACCGGAGTGACCGGACTGGTCGGCGAGCGCCTGGTGCCCCGCTTGATCGAAGCAGGGTCCAAGTGCCGCGTGCTGCTCAGACCCGGCAAGCAGGCTCCTGAGAATGTCGAGGTTACGACGGGTGATATTCTCGACCCAGCGACACTCAGGGAGGCGGCGCAAGACGTATCCGCGGTCATCCATCTGGCCGCGGCCTTTCGTACGCAGGACCTGGACCTTATCTGGAGGAGCAACCTTGACGGGACCCGCAACCTCATCGCCGCGGTCAAGGCGCATGCTCCCCAGGCGCGCTTCATCATGGCCAGTACGGCGCACGTCTATTCCGCCGATAATCCACATCCGGGGCGGGAGGACGACGTTGTCGATCCGCAGCATGCCTACCCGGCGAGCAAAGTGGCGGCGGAGCGAGAGGTGCGGGCGAGTGGCCTGACCTGGGCCGTCCTCAGATTTCCATTCGTCTATGGTGATGGTGACGGACATCTGGAGGCTTTGCCCGGACATATAGGCACATGGCATCCGGCACAGCGAATGAGCACGATTCATCATCGGGACATCGCTACTGCGGTGCGTATGGCACTGACGGGTGCGATGGACGGGCGCGTCGTCAACATAGCGGACGACGCGCCTCTGTCCGTCTACGAACTTGTCGAGGTGATGGGGGCGCGTCTACGTTCATCTTCCGTGCCGCTGCCAAATCCCTGGCACTTGACGATGGATGTCGCTCTTGCCCGCAGCCTCGGCTTCTCGCCCCTCGTAAGAACGGTCTACGAAGCCCAGCGCAGCGGGCTGATGTATGACGTCCTTCCCATGTGGATCGATCCAGCTTTTGCGGCGAATGCTCTCGGACCCCTGGCACCTTCATCTCTCCGAGGATTGTCAGTCCCTGCTGTTCGATCGCCTTCAGGATCGGAGG
>JAEYTV010000012.1 GCA_023433855.1 Pseudomonadota bacterium
TCTCGTGATAGGCGACGATCTCGCGCTCCTTCGGATTGAGCAGGCGGTTGCGCTTCTCGAGGCCCGCCACAATGCGCTCGATAGCGTTGGTGAAATCGTTCATGGTAACGGCGTCGGCATTTCGCCGGGTGGCCAGCAACGTCGCTTCATTCACCAGGTTGGCGAGATCTGCACCGGTAAACCCGGGGGTCAGCGCGGCGATCTGCTCGACATCGACGTCTTGTGCAAGCTTCGCCTTCCTCAGGTGGACGTTGAGTATCTGCACACGGCCGGGTGTGTCGGGACGATCGACGAGGACCTGGCGGTCGAACCGTCCAGCCCGCAACAGGGCGGGATCAAGGATCTCCGGCCGATTGGTGGCGGCAAGCAGCACCAGGCCTGTCGATGAATCGAAACCGTCGAGCTCCACCAGCAGCTGATTGAGGGTCTGTTCCTTCTCGTCATGCCCCCCCGCCATGGGCCCTATGCCGCGAGCACGTCCCAGTGCGTCGAGTTCATCGATGAAGATGATCGCAGGTGCCCTCGCCCGCGCCTGTTCGAAGAGGTCGCGGACACGGGCGGCGCCCACACCTACAAACATCTCGACAAATTCCGACCCCGAGATGGAAAAGAAGGGAACACCCGCCTCTCCGGCAACGGCTCGGGCCAGAAGGGTCTTGCCCGTCCCGGGAGGGCCGACCAGCAGCACGCCCTTCGGCATCCGACCGCCAAGCCTGCCGTGACCTACCGGGTCCTTCAGGAAATCGACGATCTCCTTCAGTTCGTCCTTGGCCTCGTCCACACCCGCCACGTCCGCGAAGGTGACACCAGTATCCGACTGGACGTAGATTTTGGCGCGGCTCTTGCCGATCTGCATCAGACCTCCGCCCACGCCACCGGCGGCCATGCGGCGCATCAGAAAGATCCAGATGCCGGCAAACAGCGCGACCGGGACCACCCAGGAGAGCAGGTCACGAAGGAAAGTGCTTTCGATCTGACCGGTCACCACCACTCCATGCTGCTGAAGTTGCTGCGCGAGATCCGGCTGCACGCGCGTGGTGATGAAATAGGGACGCTCGTTCTGCGGCTCCTTGTACCGGCCCTGGATATACTGGTCCGAAACAGCCACCTCGGCGATCTTCCCATCCCGTACATCCGCGTCGAACTGGCTGTAAGGAATACGGGCAACCTGAGTGGCTGTGGTGAAGAAATACTGAAACAGCAGCAGCGCAAGAAACGCAGCTACCCAGTACCACACCTGAAACTGTGTCTTCTTGTTCATCGGCATGAGTGCTGCTCCTCAGGTCTGCCGCTTCCGGATTGCAAGCTTCTATTCCAATCTAGGAACAACGGGTCCGTTTATCCATAAGCGTCACGCAGCTGGGACCGCGATAAGCTGCGATGGTATCAAAGCCGCATGCTTCGCGCATCACGAAGCAGCTTCTCGGCAACGCCGTCATCCGGGTATGCGGGCCCCGGCGGAAGCGATGTCCCTTCCATTCTGCCTCGGAAGCGACCCGGCCACCGATGGCAGGGAAGGACGGATAGAAGCCGCGACGCGCGAGGCGCTTGGAACAAGGGGCGGCGGCGGCAGTTCGGGGCCAAGCAAAAAGGAGACTCCCATGAAGATCATTACCCTGTCTGCAGCCGTGCTTCTGGTTGCCACATCTGCCCTCGCCCAGTCGGCTGCCGAAAAATCCGGTGTCAACTCTGCCCTCGGCGTTGCGCCGAAGACAGAAGACTTCGTGACTGAGGCAGCGGCAAGCGACATGTTTGAGATCGAGTCGAGCAAGCTTGCGGCCGACCGGGCGGATCCCGCGACCAAGGCATTCGCTCAGCAGATGATTCAGGATCATCAGAAGACCAGCAACGAACTCAAGCAACTGGTCGAAAGCGGCAAGGTCAAGGCGACCATCCCCACCTCAATGCCGGCGGCAAAGCAGGAGATGATTGGCGAGCTCCAGGAATTGCAGGGAGAAGAATTCACCGAGCAGTACCAAGACGATCAGGTTGAGGCACACGAGGAGGCGGTTGATCTCTTCCAGCGTTATGCCGAGGGAGGAGACAATCCCGACCTGAAGGCATGGGCCGCAAAGACGGCACCTGCTCTGGAGCATCATCTTCAGATGGCGAATGAACTGAACAAATAGTCGATCGTGCCACGATCGCCAGTTGTTCCGACGCCCCGGAGTTGCCTAACGCATTCCGGGGCTCTACGTTTGTGGCAGCAAGCTGCACATCGGATGTGGTTGGCGCACGCGGACTGTCGGCGCAAAGGTGGCTGTCCATCCGAAGCGAAAGAGACCGCATGCCATTTCAGCGTATCAGTTTCTACGTGCTTCTCGTCCTGGTGACGATAGCGTTCGTCGCGGTCATCCTTCCATTCTACTCTGCCGTCTTCTGGGCCACCGTCCTGGCCATCGTCTTTTTCCCCCTTCATGCCAGGCTTGAACGGGCACTGGGTCAGCGGCGCAACATCGCGGCGGCGCTTTCGGTGCTGATCTGTCTCTGCCTCGTCATCATTCCGGGGCTGATCATCGGCAGCTCCCTCGTTCAGCAGGGGAACCAGCTCTATCAGCGCATCGACAACGGCGAGATAGACGTGCGCCGCGTCCTGCAACAGCTGCAGGAGAGCCTGCCGCTGTTTGCCCAAAACTGGCTGCGTTTCATCGATGAGAACGGCCTGGGCGAGTTGAGGCAGCGGATTTCCGGCGCCTTGATGCAGGGTGGCGGTTTCTTCGCCCAACGCGCACTCACATTGGGGCAGAACACGCTCGAGTTCTTTATTGCCTTCGGAGTGATGCTGTATCTGCTGTTTTTCTTTTTCCGGGATGGCAGGTCGCTCGCCGGCACAGTCAATCGCGCACTTCCCTTGAGCGACGCACATACGCGTCGGTTTGCCTCGAAGTTCACCTCGGTCATACGCGCAACCGTCAGAGGCAACGTCATCATCGCCATCATACAGGGGGCGATCGGCGGCATCGCCTTCTGGGCACTCGGCGTGGAACCGGCTCTTCTCTGGGGTGTGCTGATGAGCTTCCTTTCGCTGCTGCCGGCAGTCGGGGCAGCCCTCATCTGGGTGCCGGCCGCAATCTACCTTGGCGTCTCCGGCCTCTGGATCAAGGCCGTCATCCTGGTTGCGGTCGGAGTTCTGGTGATCGGCCTCGTCGACAATCTGCTGCGGCCCCCTCTGGTGGGCAAGGAGACGAAGATGCCGGACTATCTGGTGCTGATTTCCACCATCGGGGGGATCTCACTGATCGGCATCAACGGTTTCGTCATCGGTCCGCTCATTGCAGCGCTGTTCATCTCTGCCTGGGGCATATTCATCGAAGAGCGGGACAGGTCCGGTATCGAGGAAGGTTAGGCGCCCGGGACCGTGCGCCGCCACGCCGTCCCAGGCAACACCTTGCATTGATGAGCCGGCATGCGCGCCATGACGCAATGTGCTTGCTGCCCACCCCCAGGAAGAAAGGCTCCCAGCTCGATCTGTCTTGTCATGTTGTGAGCCTTCTTGTGTAGGGAGAGCTGGGTCAGAATGCGACGACAGCGTCGGCCGCGCCGCGCCACCGCTCGATCCGTGCGGAGATCCGGCTTTCCGCTTCAACCGACCTCAGATACGGCTCGAATTGTGCGACCGCGCGATCCAGCCTTCCAAGCAAGCCCGGCGCCGCGACCTGACCATCCGCGAAATCCCGCTCCGACGCATATATGCCGGTCGCAAGCGTCTGGGCCTCAAAGAACGCAAAGAGCGGGCGCAGGTGATGCTCGATCACCAAGGCATGTTTTTCTCCGCCTCCAGTGGCGGCCAGTAGTACTGGTTTGCCAACCAGCGCGGTCGGATCAATCATGTCAAAGAGATGCTTGAAGAGGCCGGGATAGCTTCCCTTGTAGACGGGCGCCGCTACGATGAGCGCTTTTGCCTCGATGATATAGTCAATGGCGTCGCGACTTGGCCCGGCAAGCTCGTTGACGTCCCGTGCTGCGGCAAAGTCACGCCCCAACTGCGACAGATCGATCACTTTCGAACGTCCGCCATAACGGGCCACGGCACGGGAGACAGCTTCTTCAACCAGGCTGCGGGTACGGGACGGGACGCTGAAACTGCCTGCGAGGCCGAGAATATCCAGCTTGGACATTGAGCGCTTCCTTCATCAGTCTACGATCCAAGTAGACTAATAGCCGATCTACTCGTGCGTCCATTTCATAGTTTGGGTCAAAAAGAGAAGAGGTTTAGCGCCCACCAACGAAAGAGAGGACGGGGGATCTCTCATTGGCCGTTCAAAGCATACCCTGCCGGCTTTGGGAGACCGACAAGCCGGGCGTCCCCAACAGCAGTTGCGAGAGGCGGGCCGCCTGCTCGCGAATGTCCGGCACCGCCGTGATCTCCCAGTGAGTTCCGCGGGTGACAGGGCCGATGCCGAAAATCCGAGAAGAGCTCTCACCTCGGGAGTCTACCAAGGCATCATGCTGGTCGAAGTCCAGGCTCAGGTTCAAGCTGTCTGGGCGGGCCAAGCCATTATCCAGCAGGAATTGGATCAAACGGTTGGACGTCGGCACCGATAGACGCCGGAACCCCCTGCAGTCGATGGCGCGTGAGGCCTTCAGATAGGCTGGTCCCTTTTCCCCGGAAGGGCGGTAGGTGACGGTGGTCTCATCCGCAACCTGGTCCGCCTTCCAGAAGTGGCCCTTGACGATCCGCAAGAGACCCGCCGCCTGGGCCTCGGCGATGCGACTGGCGGAAGAAGGGGGCATCCGGTGGCGGTGCGTATCCCACATGCTGGAAGCGTGACGCAGAAACCTCGATCGACTCTCCTCAGGAAGATGTCGCCACAGCATCTGGGTGTGAGGACGCAAGCCGTCTATGATGTCCCGCCAGTCTCCTCCTTTCGCCTCGTGCATGAGGATGGTGGAGCGCAGCCAGTGAAACATATACGCAAAACTGGAACCGATCGGAATGTCAGCCGCCGACAGCTTCAACGGCTTCGTCAACCTGTGGGATTGAGGCAGCAATCCACGCCTGGACAGTGCGTAGATTGGGCCGGTCTGCCCGGCGTCCAGCAGGGACAGGACCATGTCGACCATTGTGAGACCTGTGCCGACCAGAACGACGGGCCCAGCCGGATCACGATCCGCGAGCCCGCACCAAGGGTCCTCCAGTCCCGTCTCCCGGGCGTCGTCGCGACAGTAACCGGTCGCCAGAACCGCGAAATGAGACGGAAGAACGGTGCCATCGGCAAGGATCACCTCCACCCCATGACCATGGACGCGCAGCCCTGTGCATTCCTGTTTGACAATCCGGAGCCGCGGCACCGAAGGTGCATCGGGTTCGGGCGCGACGAGTTCGCTCAGATAACGCCCGTAAACCTTGCGAGCTACGAACTCCGGACCGTTGCCTTCGCTCAGGCCAGCCCGCTCGAGCCAGCGGGAGAAGTGATGCGGATCTTCGGGGAAGGCGCTCATGTTGTGAACGCGTGTATTGAGCAGATGACACGACTGTTCTGTCGAGTAGGCAACTCCGAAACCGACATTGTCGCGCTTCTCGATCATGGTGATCCGCAGGCGCTGCGGGCTCAGCCGGCGTCGAAGCAGATGGGCGGCCGCAAGTGTTCCGCTGGCGCCGCCTCCGATGATTGACACATGCAGGGTCATCGGAATGCCTCCCAACTCGTAGGATCGTGCAAGATCAGGATGCTGCCAGCACCTGTTCGAGATCGAATTTCTCCTCCTCGACCATCTGTCGCATGGCCGTCAGGGATTTGTTGTCCAGAACGGCCGCGATCGCCTCGCGGACTTCCAGCATGGTCAGGCGGACGGCGCATAGATTTTCGTCCGGACAGTCGTGACAGCGGTGGTAGGCCGTCCGACTGGCGCAAAAGATAGGTGCCAGCGGACCGTCCAGAACCCGCAGCACGTGCCCCACCATGATGGAATCCGGGGACCGGGTGAGGCAGTAGCCGCCCCCACGCCCCTTGCGGGCATGCACAAAAC
>JAEYTV010000021.1 GCA_023433855.1 Pseudomonadota bacterium
GTTGCCGATACCCATTACCGTAAGCAATACGGCCGCCTGCGATTCGCTGAGTTGCTCGCGAAGCGCATAGATCGGGAAGAGCGACAGGCCTCCTGCAGAAACCGCCCCGAAAGCGAACACGGCCGCAGTCGCCGTAGGAACCAGAAAGATATAATGGAAAAAGTGCCGGTCGGGCTTGGCGTCGAGCACCGGGCTTTCTCCCCGCGCTATGAAGATGGGGATGACGGCAAGCATGATGATGCCGGCCCCGATGAGGAAGGGGACGATGCCTTCGCTGCCAAGTGCCGAAAACAGGAGAGGCCCAAGCGCAAAGCCGAGCGCGAGGACGGTCGCGTAGATCCCGAGAACCAGACCTCGCCTCCGGGGCGGCGCCGCCTCGTTGATCCAGAACTCCGACAGAATGAAAAGCGTCGTCGTCGCTCCGTGGAACGTAAAACGCAATGGAAACCACATCCAGAACGCCGACGCGTAGTAGAATCCGATCGCGCTTGCGGCGGCGATCATCACCGCGAGGATCATCGTCCTCGCGACTCCGCATCGGCGAGCGAGCTTGGTGGTGACCGGCGCAGCCAGCATGGATGCAACCCCCGCCATGGCGGCATTGAGGCCGATCAGAGTTGAGGGAATTCCACGCTTCTCGAGGATGATGCTGAGAAGCGGCAGGCCAAAGCCGATCGCAATCCCAACGGCGCTGATGGCCGAAATCGCGGCGATGAGCGAAGGCCAGTGGATATGCTCGACATGGCCGTTTGCATCGGTCGTCGGCTGGGGCATTCACGAATCCTTACAGTCGGCTGCGGATGAAACGACCGTGGCGCATGAAATAGAAGGGGACGGGGCTCCCGAAGGGAGGTGACGGATCAAATGCCATCAGGTTCCTCACGTCCTCCAGGACCGCCTTTGTTATCGCCGGAAGTTTCAGGCTGGAAAGCATGCGGATGTCAAGCCAGCGGACATCCTGAAGTTCGCTGCTGTCTGCTAGATCGGTCATGTCCAACTCGGTCTGGTCTGCAAGCGCCAGGAAGAAGTGGGTGTCGTAACGTCTGACATTGCCTGGTGGCGTTATGGCACGGGCGACGTAGCGGAGTTGGGAAAGGTCGGCCGCGCCAACGGGTCTCACGCCCGTTTCTTCCCGAAGCTCGCGCAATGCGGCGAGCGCCAGAGCACGGGCACGGGCAGGGGTCATGCGGGAACCGGAGCATGAGAGCAGTTTTGCAAGGACATGCGGGTTCAGATCGGCAGAGAAGGGGAGGGCGGAATCGCCTCGGTCGCGACGACCGCCTGGAAAGACATAGACATCGGGCATGAAGATGTGGCCGCTGCCACGCCTTCCAACGAGAACCTGCGGATTGCCTCCCGACCGGTCGACCAGAATGAGGGCGGCAGCATCGCGCGGCCTTACGCCGGCCACTCGTGCGTGGTCGAGCGCGTCCATCGCTGACGGCGCGTGCTCCTCCTGGACAGCCATCATGGGAGAGGGCCGCCACGGCTGGAATCGCTCGTCTCCTCTTCCTGCCCGCCGAAACCATGCATGCGGTTGGCCCATTGCAGACCGATCACGCCACCTTTGATCGGCTGTATGGTCATGAGCGCTGCCGCCACCGCCAGCGGCGCCCATATCGACAGATGGACCCAGGGTGACACGCGCAAGACAACGTCGGTCAGCATGTAGCCGGTCATCAACACGTGGCCCACCACGACGATCACAAGGTAGGCGGGCAGATCGTCTGCGCGGTGGTGGTGCATCTCCTCCCCACAGACGGCACAAGCATCGACCGGCTTCAGGAAAGCGCGGAACAGGCGGCCCTCACCGCAATTCGGGCAGCGGCAGATGAGGCCTCGCTTCACAGAGCGTCCGAAAGGACGGTCGCTATGTTGCGAGCCGCCATACCGCCTCATAGTCTCGGTCATGTCCTGGCCTTGCATCTCTATCTCCTTCGCCCCCGCGGCGGCCGGGTGCCCGGTTTGGCGCGGCCGGTGGACCGATCACGCCGCCCCGCCTTGTGGAACGAGCGCGTCGCGGCCGGCATCTTCTTGCCTTCGCTCAACATCTCGAACTGAAGCGCGCCAGCGAGGGGAATTGCCTGTTTGAGGCGAACCTCTACCGCATCTCCGATCTGATAGCCAAGGCCACTCTTTTCGCCCGAGAGAGCCTGGTGGGCCTCATCGTAGATAAAGTAGTCGTTGCCGAGCGTAGAGATCGGAATGAACCCGTCCGCACCGTAGGTTGGCAAGGAGACAAATAGTCCCGCCTTGGTGACGCCGGAGACCCGTCCGTCGAAATCCTCGCCTATCCGCTCTGCGAGGTGATGGGCGATCAGCCGGTTCACCGTATCGCGTTCGGCGGCCATGGCCCGTCGCTCGAACGTCGAGATCTCGGCCGCGATGTCGTCGAGTTGCGCTTCCTCGTCCGGGCTGATGCCACCTTCGCCCAGAGAAAGAGAGCCGACAAGCGCGCGATGCACGATCAGATCCGCATATCTGCGGATCGGCGAAGTGAAATGCGCGTATTTCATCAGGTTGAGGCCAAAATGGCCGATGTTCTCGGGGCTGTAGATAGCCTGGCTCTGTGACCGCAGGACCATCTCGTTGACCATCACCTGATGCGGCGTGCCTTCAGCTTTCGACAATATACCGTTGAAAGAGTTGGAGCGCATCTGCCCTCCCTTTGCCATCGGAATGTCGAGGGTCGCCAGGAACTCGCGCAAGGTCTCCTGTTTTGCAAGCGATGGTGCGTCGTGGATGCGATAGATCAGCGCCTGTCGCTTCTTCTCCAGGGTCTCGGCCGCACAGACATTCGCCTGGATCATCATCTCTTCGATGAGTTTGTGGGCATCGAGCCGCTCGGGCACCACCACTCGGTCGACCGTGCCGTCCGCTTTCAGAACGATCTTGCGCTCAGGCATATCCAGTTCCAGCGGCTGACGACGGTCTCGGCCGCGCTTCAGGACCGAATAGGCGTGCCAGAGCGGCTTCAGGATCGGATCGAGCAGGGTGGCCGTCTTGTCGTCCGTCTTGCCGTCGATGGCTGCCTGTGCCTGTTGATAGGAAAGCTTCGCCGCACTTTTAATCATGATGCGATGGAAGGTATGTCCGGCCTTGCGGCCCTCCTTCGAGAAGACCATGCGCACGGCAAGCGCCGGACGATCCTCGCCTTCCCGTAAGGAGCAGAGATCGTTCGAGATCCGTTCCGGCAGCATGGGAACCACCCGGTCTGGGAAGTAGACCGAATTGCCGCGTTTCAACGCTTCGCGATCGAGAGCCGAGCCCGACCGGACATACCAGGAGACATCGGCGATCGCGACGGTGACGATCACGCCGTCCGGGTTGTCGGGTGAGGGATCGAGCTCGGCAAAGACGGCGTCGTCGTGATCCTTGGCATCCGCCGGGTCGATGGTGATCAACGGCACGTCGCGCCAGTCTTCGCGCTTCGTCATGGTTGCGGGCTTGGCGGCTTCCGCCTCCTTCATGACCTCACTGGGGAAAATGTGCGGGATGCCATGGGCATAGATGGCGATCATCGAGATCGCTTTTTCCGACCCGACCGACCCAACGACGGAGAGGACGCGCGCCCGGGGCAATCCGAACCGGCCCGAGCGGACGACTTCGCTTTCAACCAGATCGCCGTCCTTGGCATCACCCAGGCCGTCGTTCTCGATCACCATTTCCTCGCCGCGGCGGTCTATGGGTAGGAGGCGTATTTCACCTGTGCCAAGAATCTGCACGACGCCGAGCGCGGCGCCGCGCCGTTTGTCGATGACCTTGATGACACGGGCTGTATAGGCAGGCCCCGAGCGATCCTTGTTAGGAAATATCTTTGCCAGGATGCGGTCGTTGAGGCCGGCGGCGGGAGACTTGCCCTTGCCGCGGTTCTCCGACGGTTGGCGGATGAGCACGGCCGGCGCCGCCCCCAGTTCCTCAGGCCACTCTGCCGGGCGGCCGATCAGTTCGCCATCCTTGTCGCGGGTTGTGATGTCGAGCACCGTGACCGGGGGAAGGGCGCCCGGCCGTGACAGTGATTTCCGGCTCTTGGTGAGAAGACCTTCTTCTTCAAGGGTTTTCAGAAGGTCCTTCAGTTCGACGCGGCTCTCACCCTTCAGTCCGAAGGCTCTGGCGATCTCGCGTTTGGAGGCCTTTTCCGGGTTTTCGGAAATGAACTCCAGCACAACCTCGCGCGGCGGCACGGCCCCGTGAATTATGGCGGGCTTTTCGCCCGATGCCGCGCCGGCTCCCCGTTCAGCGCGCTCGGCGCGCTTTTGTTGACGTCTCGACCTGTCTTGCGGTTCTCTCACGTGTCCGTCTTCTTCGCCTTCGTAGCGGTCTTCTTGGCTGGCGCCTTTTTAGCGGGTGCCTTTGTCTTCTTCGTGTCGGCCGCAGCCTTGGTCGCCGTCTTCTTGGCCTTCGCCTTGGCGGGCGCAGCCTTGCCGCCCTTTTCAACAATAAGTGCCATGGCTTGTTCCATGGTCACCGAGTGTGGGTCCATGCCCTTCGGCAAGGTGGCGTTGATCTTGCCCCAATTGACGTAGGGGCCGTAGCGACCGTCGCGAACGGTCACTGCGCCGCCGTCGGGATGGTCGCCAAGTTCCTTGAGCGCCGCCGGGGTTCCGCGCGTGCGACCGCCCGGACCCTTGCTCTGCTTCTCAGCGAGTACGGTCACCGCACGGTTGAGGCCGATCGAGAATACATCCTCGATGCTCTCCAGGTTGGCGTAGGTTCCGTCGTGGAGCAGGAAGGGTCCGTAGCGGCCGAGACCCGCGGAGATCATCTTGCCGGTTTCCGGATGCTTGCCCACGTCCCGCGGCAGGTTGATCAGCGCCAGCGCCTTTTCATGGTCAATATCCTCCGGCTTCCAGCCCTTCGGCAGAGAAGAGCGTTTCGCCTCCTTGCCCTCGCCTCGCTGGATATAGGGTCCGAAACGGCCGGACCGCAGCGTCAGTTCTTCGCCGGTATGTGGATCGGCACCGAGTGCCTTGGGTTCGTTGAGGCCATTTGCCTCCGCTTCCGAACCGCCTTCAGATGAAAGCTGGCGCGTGAAGTTGCATTCGGGATAGTTGGAGCAACCAACGAAGGCGCCGTATTTCCCGAGCTTCAGTGACAGTTGACCGGTACCGCAGACCTGACAGGTTCGAGGATCACTACCGTCCTCACGCTTTGGAAAGACCAGCGGTGCCAGAGCCTCGTTGAGTGCGTCGAGCACGTTGGTGACGCGAAGTTCCTTCGTATCTTCGATCTGCGCGAAAAAATCCTGCCAGAAGTCACGCAGAACCTGCTTCCAGTCCAGCTCGCCTGCGGAGATCCGGTCGAGCTTCTCTTCAAGGTCGGCCGTGAAGTCGTATTCCACGTATTTCGTAAAGAAGCTCTCAAGAAAGGCCGTGACCAGCCGGCCCTTCGAATGCGGCACCAGCTTGCGTTTGTCGACAACAACGTATTCGCGGTCGCTGAGGGTCTTCAGCGTCGCAGCGTAGGTGGAGGGTCGCCCGATGCCGAGTTCCTCCATCTTCTTGATCAGAGAAGCTTCGGAGTAGCGCGGCGGCGGTTCGGTGAAGTGCTGGCTCGCATCGACCTTGCGCTTGTCGAGCGTCTCCCGCGCGTTGATCTCGGGTAGACGGCTGTCCTCGTCGTCGTCTTCCGGTTTTTCGTCCTCTTCGCGGCGGTCCGTATAGGCGCCGAGGAAGCCATCGAACCGAACGACGGAGCCGACGGCCCTGAGCCCGGCCTTTTGCCCCCCCGCGTCTGCGACAATCTCGACAGTGGTGCGCTCGATCTCGGCCGACGCCATCTGGCTGGCGATGCCACGCTTCCAGATGAGCTCATAGAGACGGGCCTGATCGGCATCGAGATAACGGCGAACCTTGTCCGGCGTACGGTTGAAATCGGTGGGCCGGATGGCCTCGTGCGCTTCCTGCGCGTTCTTGGCTTTCGTCGAATAAAAACGAGGCTTGTCCGGAAGGTAGCGGTCGCCGAATTGATCTGCGATTGCCCGTCGGGCCGCATCGATCGCTTCCGGCGCCATCTGGACGCCGTCCGTACGCATATAGGTGATGAGCCCTACTGTCTCGCCGCCGATATCGACGCCTTCATAGAG
>JAEYTV010000043.1 GCA_023433855.1 Pseudomonadota bacterium
GGGTCCTTTTGTTGGTGGCATAACGGGAGAAGTCGCAGAAGTTCAGGTAGAGGGCCGCGAAATACGTGATCCAGGTCGCCGCAACAGCGGCGAGTGCAGCGAGCGTGCCCGGCTCGTACGGGACCCCCGCGTCACGCGTCTTTTCGATTAGCACGTCGCGCGGGATCTCCGAACCAAAGGAGAAGGTGCCCGATTTCACCACCAGATAGACGGCCAGAATCAGCATCATGACCCAGACCGCGGGACCCGCCCAGTCTTGGAACCTGCGGACGGTCTCCATTCCGCGTTGGATGATCAGGAGCTGGAGCGACCAGACGATCACATAGCAGATGACCTCCAGTGTCGAATGTCCCAGCATGTGGCTGTTCTGATGAAAGGCTAGCATGTTTTCGTTGCGGATCAGCAGCGCCACGATGGCGCCAGAGGCTGCCGCCGTCTGGGCGCCGTACCAGAAACAGGCGACAATGGCGCGAATGAGTGCCGGCGCATTCGCGCCGAAGGTTCCGAACGATGCTCGCGCCAGGACCGGAAACGGCACCCCGGTTCGAACGCCAGCATTGCCGATCATGCTCATCAGCACGAATATCACCAATGAGCCGATACCGATTGCGATTACGAAGTTGATGAAACTGCCGCAGAGCAGGAACAGGCTCGCAGCCAGGTAATAACCCCACAGGCTGTGAACATCGGACGTCCAGACGTTGAAGATGCTGAAGGCACCCCACCTGCGTTCTTCGGCGGGTGCCAGATCCTCGTTGTACAAGGATGGTGACGGATTGCTTATCGTCATGATATCCCCTCGTTGTCGTGAAACTTCCCCTCGTTTCACCAAGATTGTGCGTCTTCTCCCTGGTTTTGACAAATCCTTAGTGGGGCAATGCACAGCTTGGCTGCAGTCGTCGCTTCCGACGGTGTGCCGGATTTTGCAGGGCGGGGGTGACAAGGCCTGTGCTTTCGTGTATTGGCGCACCCGGAAATGGGATACGTTCCCGTCGACCAGCAACAAAGAATGGCGAATTCGCTATGCCGAATGGCACATCCTGAGGCCCGACCGATGGATGACGAGCGCTCTGGCTGTTTCAGAAGAATAGAGGTTTGACCAATGAACATCATTCAGCAGCTCGAGGCCGAACAGGCCGCCAAGATCGAAGCCCAGCGCAAGCTGCCGGAATTCTCCGCAGGTGACACGGTTCGCGTCAACGTCCGCGTTCGCGAAGGAAACCGTACCCGCGTGCAGGCCTATGAAGGCGTCTGCATCGCCCGCTCCGGCGGCGGCCTGAACGAGAGCTTCACCGTCCGCAAGATTTCTTACGGCGAAGGCGTCGAGCGCGTATTCCCGGTCTACTCCCCGCTGGTGGAAAGCGTGGAAGTCGTCCGCCGCGGTAAGGTCCGTCGCGCCAAGCTTTACTACCTGCGCGACCGCCGCGGTAAGTCTGCCCGCATTGTGGAGAACACCGGCACCCGCGCTCGCAAGCTGAACGAGGCCGAGCGCCAGGCCGTGGCCGAAGAGAAGGCACGCATCGAGGCCGAGAAGGTTGCGGCCGCGCAGGCGCTTGCCGCCGAGAAGGCTGCTGCCGAAGCTGCCGAAGCGAAGGCTGCCGAAGAAGCAAAGGCCGCCGAAGCTTCCGCCGAATAAGACCTGCCTTGACGGCATGGAAAAAGGCGGCCTTTCGGTCGCCTTTTTTTGTTGCGCTATCGGGAGCCGCCGGACCTTGCAGCCGGCGGAACGCCGGCCGTTTGCCGGCCCAGCATCTGTCCCACAATGATCACCAGAACGCCGGCTGCGGCAAGGCAGGCGGCCAGGAAGAACATCGGCAGGATGTTGCTTCCGGTGGCGTCGTTGATCCATGGCACCACGTTCTGCGCGATGAAGCCGCCGAGATTGCCCACGGAGTTGATGGCGGCGATGCCGGCGGCCGCACCCGCGCCTTTCAGGAAGCGCGACGGGAGGCTCCAGAAGACCGGCTGGCCGGCAAAGATGCCGGCGGCCGCGATGCAAAGGAAGGCGAACTGCAGGAACGGCGAGGTGACGAGTACGGAAAGCGCCAGCGCGACGGCACCGATAAACGCAGGTGCGACGATGTAGGGCGTCTTTTTCTCGGTCTTGTCCGCGGCGGCCGGAACGAACCACAGTGCGACGGCCACGATGAGCCACGGGATGATGTTGATAAAGCCGTTGACCGTGTTGGAAACGCCGAAGCCCTTGACGATGGTCGGCAGCCAGTAGCTCAGACCATACGCCGCCAGCGGGAAACCGATGTAACACAGAGCCATCAGCAGCACGCGCGGGTTGACGAGCGCCTTGAAGCCGCTGTCCGCGTGCTCCTCCATACCGGCATTTTCATGCACGAGCCGGTCATGCAGCCAGCGCTTCTCGTCCTCCGACAGGAATTTCGCCTTTTCCGGCGTGTCGTCCAGATAGACGAAGGTGATGACACCGGCGACCACCGCTGGAACGCCCGTGGCGAGGAACACCCATTCCCACCCCGCCAGGCCCAGGAAACCATCCAGATCGAGCAGGATACCGCCGAGGGGCGCACCAACAGCGTTGGCCAGCGCACTGAAGATCATGAACAGGCCGACCATGCGGCCCCGGTAGTCCTTCGGGAACCAGAGCGTCAGAAGATAGAGCACGCCGGGGAAGAAACCGGCCTCGCAGACGCCCAGCAGGAAACGCAGGATGTAGAACATCGTCATGTTCTGCGTGAATGCCAGCGCAATCGTAACAAAGCCCCACGAAACAAGGATGCGGGTGAACCAGATCCGGGCGCCGAATCGCGTCAGGAAGAGATTGGCTGGAACCTCGAAGATGAAATAACCGACGAAGAAGAGCGACGCCCCGAGGCCATAGGCATACTCGCTCATGCCAAGCGCATCGACCATCTGCAGCTTCGCATAACTCACGTTCTGGCGATCGATATAGGCGATCAGATAGAGGAGGCCGAGAAACGGCATCAGTCGCCAGGTAATCTTTGAAATAAGCGCTTTTTCTTGAATCAATTGAGATACTCCGGACGATCCGCCGCAGGAAAGCGGCCCGCTTAATGTGTGGGATGTAGAGGCTGCCAGTCACCCGACAAGTGTCATGCTCGCTCCCGCGACTTGCCATCGCCCGGCTTTCCGTGAGAGGGATTTGCAAACCTCACTGCCAGGAGTGCCGCCATGCTCTCACGCCTTATGTTGATCGCCGGCATTATCGCTCTAGCCGCAGCCGCTCTCCCCGCCGCGGAAGCGGCCGAACTGCCCGACCTCGGCGGACGCACCGTGGTGGTGGTCACGGAAAACGCCTATCCGCCGCTGCAGTTCATTGATCCGAAAGGCGGGCAGCCGGTCGGCTGGGAATATGACGCAATGTCCGAGATCGCCAAACGGCTGAATTTCCGGACAGAGTACCAGAACACGAGTTGGGACCCGATGATCCAGGCGGTTGCCGATGGCCAGTACGACATCGGCATGACCGGGATCACCATCAAGGATGACCGCAGACAGAAAGTGGACTTTTCTGATCCGTACATGCGCTCGCAGCAGCTCATGCTGGTACGTAACGACGAGAAGCGCTTTGTTGACGCGAAGAGTTTTGCGGCGCTGGATGACGGCTTGATCGGTGCCCAGCCGGGAACGAGCCCGTTTTACACAGCCGTCTACGAGATCCTCGACGGCAACGAGCAGAACCCGCGTATCAAACTCTTCGAAACGTTCGGGGCAACGGTGCAAGCACTGAAGGCGGGCGATGTCGACCTTGTGCTCACCGACAGTACCGCCGGGGAAGGTTATGTGAAGGCCTCCGGAGGCTCGCTGAAGATCATAGGCGAGCCGCTCGGGACCGAGGACTTCGGCTTCATCTTCCAGAAG
>JAEYTV010000083.1 GCA_023433855.1 Pseudomonadota bacterium
GGCCCGCCGTCTCGATAACGGCGGAGGGGTTGGGGTGCTCGTGGACCAGAAGTACCGGAAGGGTCTCAAGACGACATTCTTCGGCCGGCCGGTCCAGACCAATCCCTTGCTTGCGAAACTTGTCCGGCAGTTCAATGCGGAGGTCTATCCCGCCCGGTGCATCCGTCTGCCTGGAAACCGCTATCGGTTGGAAATCGAGCCTAGGATCGAGTTGCCGCGAGACGAAAGGGGCAATCTCGACATACAGGCCACCAGCCAGATGCTGAACGACAAGGTGGAAAGCTGGGTACGGGAATACCCCGAGCAATGGCTCTGGTATCACGACCGCTGGCATATCAAGCGGAACCTTTAGGCAGATCAGAGTAACTGCGTCCTTCGCTGAGCCTGGCGGCCTGTATTATTTCATCTGACACAACTTGGATGCTGTTATCTCGGAAGATTTAACTTGGGTCGCGTTCAATAGGCCGGACCCTTGTTTCAGGTGAGGCCGGGGCATTTTCTGATCAGCTGCGAGGGCAGTGTTTTGGATGCCTTGATAGATCTCTTCTGGGCCAAGCATGCAGATCTGCGCCAGGCGGTCGAACAGAACGACGTCGCAACGGTAGCGGCCCTCGACAGGGACCTCGATCCGCTCATGTTGGTCATCTTCACGAACAAGGTCGATGATCCCAAGGGTATCGAGGCGCAGTTTCGCTTCGCCTTTGACCTTCTGAACGAACAGGCGGAAGATCGTGGCTGCGTGCGCCGCAATGCGCACCTCCTGAAAACGCTGGTGGAGCGGCATCTGGTTCCCGGAGCGACGGCCAGGAACAGCCCCACTCTGGCCGAGAAGCTCGATGGCTCGCTGGTAGCCGCCGGGCGCGCTGGCGGTTTTCTGGACGAAGCGCTGCTTGATCGTATCTCGGATCGGATACTCGTGGTCGCTCCCGGTTACAGGATATTCTACAGCAACGAGACCAATGCGCGCCGCCTGAACACCTCCCGAGATGCGCTGGTCGGACGCCATATTGCCGAGATCGTCGGGCTTTACCGCTTCCGCAATGACTTGAAGCTCAGCTTGGATCGCTGCTTTGGGGGCGAGCGCGTATCGCTCACCTCTGCCGACCAGGCCGGTGGCGAAACGGTGGTGTACCGCTGCGGGATGTCACCCTGCCTTTTTGGCAGCCTCGATCCCACGGGTGCTCTTCTGGTGATACAGGAGGCGGCCGACCGGCGGCAACGTCCCGCCGCCTGAACTCATCGCTCGGACCAGACGGCCAGCTCGTAACCTTCCGGGTCGGAGAAGTGGAAGCGCCGCCCGCCCGGAAAGGAGAAGACCGGCTTGACGATCCTGCCGCCCGCATTTTCAACCCGGGCAAGCGCGTCTTCCAGATCGTCGGCAAACAGGACCACCAGTGGGCCGCCGTTCGCACGCGGCTCGGCAGACCTGGCAAAACCGCCGCTCAGTCGCCCATCGTGAAACTCGCAGTAGTCTGATCCGTAATCCGTGAAGCTCCAGCCGAAGGCATCTCCGTAAAATCTCTTTGTACGCTCCACATCGCGTACCTGGAACTCCACATAGTCGATCTTTCGATCCTTGCTTGTGGAGGCATCCGTTCCTGCCTGTTTCTCCTCTTCGAGGAGGCTCTTCAGCGATCTCAGGTCCTTCAGCACATGCGCCGCGTCAGCCTCGAACGTCCGGTCGTCCATGTCCGGCTGCTTCAGCAACAGGAACATCACTTCTGCACCCGCACCGTTTGGCACCACGCGCATCGCGTTGTCGACCCGGGTCCCGTCCGCCAATGTCACCGTGTGATCGAGTATCCCGTGCGGATTGCCTTGGGCGAAGCGGACGCGCAAGGGCCCGACTGGCCCGCCGTCTCCGATCCAGTCCGCTCCGTCTGGTCGAAGATCTTTCGCCAGTCCGGAAGCCCACAGCGGCATGTTGCGCGGATTGGACGCAAAGGCGTAGACCTCCCCCCAGGGTCGATCGATGCTGACGTGGATGATGCGGGCAGGCAAGGTGGACATGTCCGGGTTCCTCTCAAAGACCGAGCCCTCATAGTGGAAGAGGTTCTGGAACAAAACAAGATCGCGCCGGCGGATCGGCAAGGATGTAGCGGGAGAGGACGCGGATTGGACGGCTGGATAATTGATCGTTTAGGTTGGTCCCGCCTTGCCGTTTGATTATATGAGTGCCACAACACCCCCGAATCTCTAGCTGGAGGCACATCCGTGGAACAGGCAGAAATCGGCCTTATCGGGCTCGGCGTCATGGGCTCTAACCTCTCCCTCAACATAGCCGAGAAAGGCAACAAGATCGCCGTCTTCAACCGGACGCCGGAAGTGACTCGGAAGTTCTACGCGGACGCGGGCGACCTGCAAAAACACATCATCCCCTGCGACACCCTGGAAGAGTTCGTTGCCGCCATCCGCCCGCCGCGGCCGATCATCATCATGATCAAGGCGGGAGATCCTGTGGACCAGCAGATGGAGCTTCTCAAGCCCTATCTCTCGGCGGGCGACATCATGATCGACGCCGGCAATGCGAATTTCCGTGACACGATGCGTCGCTTCGAGAATCTCAAGGGCTCGGGCCTGACGTTCATCGGCATGGGGGTTTCCGGCGGGGAGGAGGGAGCGCGTCACGGTCCCTCCATCATGGTCGGCGGCACGGAGGAGAGCTGGAAGCGGGTCGAAAAGGTGCTGACCTCGATCTCCGCCAAGTTCAACGGCGAGCCCTGCGTGGCCTGGCTCGGCGAGAATGGCGCGGGCCATTTCGTCAAGACGATCCATAACGGCATCGAATATGCCGACATGCAGATGATTGCCGAGATCTACGGGATCCTGCGCGATGGCCTCGGCATGAGCGCGACGGAAATCGGCGACGTGTTCGGAAAGTGGAATACCGGCCGCCTCAACTCTTACCTGATCGAAATTTCCGAGAAGGTCCTGAAGGCCGCCGATCCCATCTCCGGGAAGCCGATGGTGGACGTCATCGTTGATGCCGCAGGCCAGAAGGGTACCGGCAAATGGTCCGTGATCGAGGCCCAGAACATGGGCGTTGCAGCAACGGCCATCGAGGCTGCGGTAGCCGGCCGTATCCTGTCGTCCCAGAAGAGCGAACGTGAAGCGGCCGAGAAGATCTTCGGTCTGCCAAAGGTCGCCGCCGCTCCCGCCGACAGGCAAGCCTTTATCGACGATCTCGAGAATGCACTGCTGGCGGCAAAGATCGGGGCTTACGCGCAGGGTTTTGCGGTGATGGCTGCCGCTTCGGCCGAATACAACTGGAACCTGCCGATGCCAACCATCGCGAGGATCTGGCGTGCTGGCTGCATCATCCGCTCGGCCTTCCTCGACGAGATCACTTCGGCCTTCACCAAGGATCCGCATGTGGCGAACCTGATCGTCACGCCGGCCTTCGCCCAGATGGTCAAGGACACTGATGCTCCGCTGCGTCGTGTCGTTTCCTTTGCCGCTCTTTCGGGCCTGCCGGTTCCGGCGCTTGCCTCGGCGCTATCCTACTTCGACGCCTATCGCCGCAGCCGCGGCACCGCGAACCTGATCCAGGCGCAGCGGGATTTCTTCGGCGCCCACGGCTTCGACCGCGTCGACGGCGTCGACAAGCACCACGGCCCGTGGGGAAGCGGCCTCGCCGAATTCGCCTGAGAGGTCCGCTTGCGGCCAGCAGAGAGAGGCCCGCCGCCGGCGAGCCTCTCAGTCCTTGGGAGCCATTCGCGACCATACCGGCTCGGCGATGCTCTGCAGGAGTTCCGGAGAAACACCATCGATGCGCGCCATCAGCGCCTTGGCAAGTTCGCGGCCCGCCTGCCTCACATCCTCGTTCACCGTATAGATTTCCGGACGTATCCAGTTCAGGAACTCAGCCGATTGCTTTGATACGACGTCGACGTCGACGCCGAGTTTCTTGCCGGCGGCCTCCATACCGGCAACCAGAGCGATCGTCGCCGATCCGCTGATCGAAATCACTCCATCCGGCGCTCCAGCCGATCGCATCAGGTTGTGCGCATGGACCCGGATCTCCTCGAGCGGCGTTTCACTTGTCACCCGACCCAGCGGGACCTCGGTGGCGCCGAAATCAGCCAGGCCACGCTCGAAACCGATGCGGCTGTGTGTGTAGAACGAGAACCGGCTCTGCGGGGCGAGGAAGGCGATCCGGCTCCGCCCCTTCGCAGTCAATTTGCCGACTGCCTGATAGGCATAGGCTTCGTTGTCGTAATCGTGGAAGGGATGGACGATCCCCATTTCGGACCGTCCGTGGGTCACGAAAGGAAGATTACGTTCGGTCATCAGCCGTACGCGCGCGTCGTCCGGTTCGATCCGGGAGATGATGACCCCGTCCGCCGACCCGGTGTCGAGGATATAGCGGACCGGAACCATGGGGTCCTTCTCGAACGAATGCGGCGTCAGCACCAGATGGTATTGGGTTCCGCCCAGCACCTCGGAGATGCCGTGCACCAGCTGGCTCGTAAAACCCATCAACTCTTCCGAAAGGCTGAGGACGAGTGCAATGACATTGGTCTTTCCGGTCCGCAGGCGCACCCCGGCGCGGTTCGGCTGATAGCCGAGCTGATTGGCGACGAGCCGCACCCGTTCCTTTGTCTCGGCACCGATGTCCGGCGCATCTTTCAGCGCCCGGGAAACCGTGGTGATCCCGAGCCCCGTCATGTAGGCGATTGTCTTCAGGGTAGGTCGATCGCGTGGCCCCATCATCTGCGAGCCACCCGTTCTTGATTTTCCGTTAGTGTCCATTATCTGCCGCCGCTGCCCGAGTCAGGTGATGACTGTAAGGGAACAGATCGTGCCTGAAAACTGTGCAGCATCCTCCTTCTTCCTCCACCGGTATTTATAACTGAAACGATACAGGCGGAAAGTCGAGCGGTTTTTTCGTTCTTTTCTGCTGGTGATGTGGTCAGGGTCCGGCCCGAAACACGGAAGACACCGGGCCGGGAAAATTCTCAAGCCGAACGGCTAATGTATATAACTATTTGTTTTAAAATAATAAAATACGGAATAGCACGTTCGTTTGGGACGGCGTCCGGCCTTTCCGCTTACAGGTGAAATGCTCCTGATCATTTTTTCACCGAAACCGGTTGCGTCGGCCGATCCTTTGCCCTAGGTTTTTACGGCAACGTTTCAGTGAGGGAGGACACTCATGAATATCCGAGCTTTTGCAGCCGCATTGGCGGCAACGGTCGTGCTGCCTGTGGTGGCTGCCAAGGCAGCCGATCTGGAAGTCACCCACTGGTGGACTTCCGGCGGTGAGGCTGCCGCCGTCGCGGAATTCGCCAAGGCATTCAACGCAACCGGCAACAAGTGGGTCGACGGTGCCATCGCCGGTGGCGGCAGCACCGCCCGTCCGATCATGATCAGCCGCATTACCGGCGGCGACCCGATGGGTGCGACGCAGTTCAACCACGGACGCCAGGCGCAGGAACTGGTTGAGGCCGGGCTTATGCGCGACCTCACGGCTGTCGCCGAGAAGGGCAAGTGGAAGGACGTCATCAAGCCGGCCAGCCTGCTCGACAGCTGCACCATTGATGGCAAGATCTATTGCGTCCCGGTCAACATCCATTCCTGGCAGTGGCTGTGGCTCAACAATGAGGCTTTCGAGAAGGCCGGAGTACCGGTTCCCAAGGACTGGAACGAGTTTGTCGCCGCCGGTCCGAAGCTCAAGGAGGCCGGTATCCACCCGCTGGCTCTCGGCGGCCAGGCATGGCAGCCCGGCGGCCTGTTCGACACGCTTGTGCTGTCGCTCGGCGGCAAGGACCA
>JAEYTV010000123.1 GCA_023433855.1 Pseudomonadota bacterium
GTTCAAGCGGGTCATGTGGAAATAGGCCGACCAGCCGGACGACCCCTTCGCGCCTGGAAATACGAGAATCTTCCCGGCGAAGGAGACGCCTCGCATCTCGTGGCGCCGCTCAATTACCGTACCGGTGCGCTCGTTGATGCCGCCCCAGCCGGAGATCGTCTCCGATGTCACCAACGCCTCGCCCTCGGCGCGGCCGGCGACGACCTTGCGGCCCCTCAGCACGATGGTTCCCGGTCTTGGCTTGGTTGCGATATCCATCAGGCCCTCCCGTTCCATTCGCCGGTCAGCGCGGCCTCGACGCAGTCGCGCACGGAGCCAAACCAGCCTTGGACGCCGGTGATCGCCGGCAGGTAATGCGCCTGCTTGGCAGAATCGGTGGCGATGACGCGGGTGCCCGGCGGCAAGCGTCGCGATATGGCGGGACAGGTGTCGCTCATCACCACGCCGCCGGCGTCCCGGATGGTGTCGATATAACCGTTGCGTTCGGCAACCTGCTTGATGGCACGCGGCGTGTGCACCCAGAGTTGCACATCCGAATGGATCTTCTTGTCCTCGAGCATATGGGCGATCAGCGCCATCTGGTCGATGGAATTGTGCGGACAGCCCAGCATGATGAAATCGACCTTCTTCTCGGTCGAGCTCTGCAGCTTTTCATAGGTCTCACGACGCTCTTTGGCGCCGTAGCAGAACCTGCCCTTTACCTTGCGGCCGCCAAAGGCCTCCTCGACGGTATCGGCTTCCGGCGTGATACCCGGGATGTGGTACATCTCGACACCTCCAGACGAAGCAGCAGCCGCGCCGAAATGCTTGAGCTTGACGAGGTCGGGCTGATGGCTGCGGCCCTTGATGACCGGAATGTCCTCGCCGATCACCTCGCCGATGTAATAGCCGAGCAGGCCCCAATCCATCATATCGTCGACTTGGATGTCGAGTTCGACCAAATGGGTGCCGCGGCGGTTTTCGGTGATGTGGAAACCCCAGTAGGGAATCCGGCCGGTGAGCGCTGCCGCGCCTGTGCTTTCCTTGCCCTCGACATTGGTGCGGGCGCCCAGCACGGAATTGCAATAGATCACAGCCGAAGATTCCATCCAGGCGCAGTGCTCGCCCTTCACCGGCACGTTGCCCACCTGATAGGGCGTGCAGGTGGCGAACATATTGACACCGCGGCGTCCCAGAAACTTCTCGTTCTCGCGCTGCATGTCGACAAGCGACTTGTCGACGCCCTGGAGTTGCCAATTGTCGTTATCGATGCCGGTAATGAGCTGGCATGTATGGGCCACCATGTGCGGCACTTCCACCACCTCGTCACTGTCGAGGTTCAGTTCGGAATAGACATGCTCCATGCCCTTGCGGGCTATCGGCTGTACCGAAGGCGTCGAAGCGTTGAACGCCCCGGCCACGTTGTTGGTCTCGACCAGACGTTCGGCGCCGAGCGCCTCGCCGTAGCGCACGAGCAGGTCCATGGCGCGCGCCTTGGCGCGGCCGTGCTCGCCATCATACATGGCCTTCTCATGGTCCGTCAGTTTCATCGCGTCCTCCTCACGATGCGGCGCGCATTTCCTCTTCGGTCCAGCGATAATGCCTCTTTTCCACGTTATCCGAAACTCGTTCCCTCAGGGCGGGGAGGTCGATCTGGTGGACGCTGCCGGTTCCGGCAAGATCCAGCGCATTTGCCGCCGCCATGCCCATCCCGATGCAGGGGCCCATGACACGGATCGAGGACAGCGCAGCGGAATCGGCATCGACACAGCGACCGGCCGCGGCGACATTGTCGCATTCCTGGGGGGTGAGGCTGCCGAGCGGGATGTAGTGAGCATGGTCCTGATCGAATGTGATCCAATGATGCCCGTCGCCATGGTCATGCAACTCGATCGGCCAGGCGGTACGGGCGACGGCATCATCGAACTTGGTGCCCGCCCGGATCTCGTCCACCGTCAAGTGATGGCTGCCGGCAATCCAGCGTGTCTGGCGGATGCCAGGCAGGCCGAAGGCGCGGACCCGAGCCTGTCCAAAACAGGCCGGGAACTCCGCCTTCAGGAAATCAACCGCGCGCGCGGCCTGATCCTTGCCCTCCAAGGCCTTCCTCGACGCCTCGACCGGGTCAAGCGGCGTTTCCACATGCGTCATGTTCATGGCCGCGATCCCTCGCCCCGGAATGGTGAAGCCGAGGCCTTCACGCCGTAGAAGACCGTAGCTTTCCGCCTTCTCCTTCATCCGGTCGGCAATCTCGTAGCGCGTCGGCTGCTTTGCCTCGTCGATGTTCTCCAGCACCACCATCTGGGTGCCGAAGACGCCGCCCTTCTCGGGTTCGCGACAGGCAAACCCGGCCTGCCAGACAAGCGCGGCGTCGCCGCTCGCCTCGACCCAGCCGGTCGCCTCGATCGACACGCCGCCGTAGCGCGTCATGAAATCCGTCCTGGCGATGCGGCGGCCTTCCACGTGCACGTCGAGTATCTGGGCGCCAAGCAACACCTCGATGCCGGCCTCCAGCACGCTTTCCTCCATCCACCGACCCAGCGTGACCTCATCATAGTAGACAACGGTCGTGTTGGGTCCGTGACGGTAGTAAATGGAATTGTCCCGGGCTTCGAGATAGGCGAGCAGCCGGTCCGCAATTCCGTAGGTGAACTGGTAGCCATGCGTGCCGTTGGAAAACAGGCCGCAGAAGGTTGCAATGATAGAGTTGACGGCTTGACCTCCAAGTGCCGCCTGACCGTCCACAAGCACCACCTTGCGGCCAAGTCTCGCCGCCTCCAGAGCTGCGGAAATGCCGGCGATGCCCGCGCCGACCACGCAGATATCTGCCTTCATCCTCCGAAATGGCGCAGCCTTCTCTTTCCGGACAACTCGCGTTTCCCTGCTCAGCGCCTCCGCCATCAGATCTTTCCTCCCACACCCGCTCTCGGCTTCCAGGCGATGGTACCCGAAGAGGACGGGGCTTTAACCCGGCATGACGGGGAATCAGCTTTCGTGTTTCGAGAAAGCCGGCATTGCCCGGTCTTCCGGAAATCAGAACGACGGAACCGTCCGCAGCGGGATACCCCCGCCAAGTCGCTTCTGTATGTAGGCCACAAATTCGGCCACGACGATCTTGTTCATCTTGATCCTTGGAACCGCAGCCTTGACCCAGAGCGATTCCACCGGAAATTCCGGCATCACCTCTTCAAGCGTACCGTCATCCAGATCCGCCTGCGCAAGGAAACGCGGAAGGATTGCCAATCCCAGGCCCTGGCGAGCAGCGGCAAGCAGGATGCGGCTGTCATTGGCAGTGAAGTTCGAGTGGATCTCGACGTTCAGCGCACTCGTTTCCATCTGAAAGGTCCAGGTCGTGCCGACCGTATGAAAGGTGATGCATTCGTGGCCAACCAGTTCGGTCGGCGTTGCGGGCCGTTTGCGGGTGGAGAGATATCCCGGTGCGGCGCACAGAACTCGCGGATAGGGGCAAAGGGGATGGTCGATGACATAGGCGTAGGACTGCGGCAGCGCTCCGACCGCGACATCGAATCCTTCTTCCAGAGGGTTTACCGAGCGATCGATCAGTACAAGCTCAACCTTGACCCGCGGGTTTTCCGCCTGAAAGGCCGCACAGATGTCGCCAAACACCATGGAGGCAAGCGTCGTCGGCGCCTTGACGCGCAAGGCACCTGTGAGGCCGCCTAACTGGTCGGGGGCCGCGAGAGTATCCTCGATTTCACCGACGAGAAGCTGCAGGCGCGGTCGCAGACGCTCGCCGTCGGAGGTGAGTGCCAGCCGTCTGGTCGTACGAACAAAAAGCTGGATACCCAGATGCTCTTCGAGGCGCTTCACCCTCTTGGTGATGACCGAGGTCGCGACGCCGAGATCGCGGCCAGCGGCGGAGAAGCTTCCTGCACGAGCGGTTGCAAGGAAGGCACCGATATCAAGCAGTATGTTCACTGTCTTTCTCTTTTCGAGAAAACATGGGAAGGCGCATCACGCCACATTCCGGCAGTTTTCACAACGGCGCGATTGATCTGCATCGCGCGCTATGAAAGGCCAGTTGAGCCTGCAGTTCAGCGATCGCGGCAGTCACGCCGATCCGCAATGCGAGCCAGGCCGAAACAACCGCCCAAGCGGCGCGCATATAGGCCTCCGCGTGGTAGAGAGCTGCATCCTCCGCAGCCTTCTGCATCTCCATCATTTCGTTGCTGAGGCCATCGAACTCGTCCAGCATCGAAAACACAGCCGCCGATGCTTCCGGATAGGCGGCTGCATGGCGGTTGATCTCGCCACGCGCTCTGCGCAGGAAGATCGCCAACCCCCTTCCCTCATCGCGCCAGAGCCGGCGGGTGAGGAAATCCAGAGCCTGCATTCCGGTTGTGCCCTCGTAGATTGTCGCGATGCGCGCATCACGTAGATATTGCTCCAGTGGCCAGTCGCGGGTGTAACCGGCGCCACCCAGCACCTGAATGGCGGAATTGGCGGCATTGAAACCTGTTTCGGCGCCGAAGTTCTTGACAAGCGGCAGCATCCAGCTGGCAAAGTCGCCCGCGCCCGGCTC
>JAEYTV010000139.1 GCA_023433855.1 Pseudomonadota bacterium
GTCGTGGAATTCGTTTCTCTGGCCGTTCCTCGCGGTGACGCGCACAGACATGATGACGATTACCGTCGGCATCACCCAGGTGAACGACGCCTTCGGCGTATATTATGCGCGGGAACTGAGCGCAGCCGTTCTGGCGGGTCTGCCGGTGGCGCTGGCTTATCTGATCTTTCAGCGGCGCGTGACGGAAGCGATCACGCTCTCAGCAGGTATCAAAGGGTAGCGGCGCGGCGTGGCTAGTATCCTGTGTAGGACTTGCCTGCTGCGTCGAACAGATGAATGGCGCCCGGATCAAAACGCAGACGGACGCGATCTCCGGCGCGTACGGGAGAGCGGCCTGCATCCTGAGCGATAATCTCGGTTCCATCGTCGAGCCTGCAATAGGCAAGGGTACGCTCACCCAGGCGTTCGACAACGTTGACGCTCGCCTCCGTGGTATCCCCCGGTGGTACATCCCCTTGCGTCAGCACATGCACGGCTTCGGGACGGATGCCGAGGTCGAAATGACCTGCGTTCGGTACGGCAGCATCGATTTCCATCTGAAAGCCGTTGCGCATGCGGATCGGCCCCGGTCCTGGGCGGGCGACTTCCACGGGAAGGAAGTTCATACCCGGCGAACCGATGAAGCTCGCGACGAAGCGCGAAGCCGGTCGCAGATATACGTCCATCGGTGCACCGATCTGCTCGATCTTGCACTTGTTCAGCACGACGATACGGTCGGCCAGCGTCATTGCCTCCGTCTGATCGTGGGTGACATATATCATCGTGGCGTTCATCCGCTGATGCAGCTGCGCCAATTCCACGCGAGTTCGCACGCGAAGCGCGGCATCGAGGTTTGACAGCGGCTCATCGAACAGGAAGGCCTTCGGCTCCTTGACGATCGCACGGCCGATCGCCACCCGCTGGCGCTGGCCTCCCGAAAGCTGCGCGGGCCTACGGGCTAGCAGTTCTTCCATCTCCAGCATGCGCGCCGCTTCCTGAACCCGTGCATCGATCTCCTTGGCGGGCATTCCGATGTTGCGCAAACCGAACGCCATGTTCTCGCGAACCGTCATATGCGGATAAAGGGCGTAGTTTTGGAAAACCATCGCCACGTTGCGCTGGCCGGGCGGGAGTGTTTCACTGCGCACGCCGCCAATGGTCAAGGCGCCGCTGTCAATGCTTTCCAGCCCGGCGATCATGCGCAACAATGTGGATTTTCCGGACCCCGACGGCCCCAAGAAAACCACCAGTTCTCCCGCTTCAACCGTGAGTGACAGGTTCTCGATCACTGATACCGTGCCATAGCTCTTAGACACGTTCTCCAACCGGATGTCCGCCATTCCTCTCCTCCGTTGCCGTCAAGATCATCTTTCCCGGTATGTATCAGAAGTCAAGATATGTAGGCGAGGCGCCATCCGGGGTATCCGTCGCAAGCTAGGTAGGCCCGGCGACATGCCGTTGCCGTTCTAAAGGTGTAGGAACCGAAAGCTTGAGCCAAGACCGTTTCCGACTGGACCTTGCCGGATGCACCCGCTTCTGAAACGGCGAGTTCTTTGCATAACAGGCGGCAATTTTGCATTTGAAACACAACAAGGCTTTGCTGACATGACAGCGATATGTTGAATGCGCAGAGGCAGCACGTCCATCAATAGGAGAGCAACGTGCGCGTCACCATTTTTTCGATAGCCTGCAGCCTTGCCACCATTGCGACAGCCGGTTCGCCGCAGACCGTAGAGACCGTTTTGCGCTCATCGACCACTATCGCCGATCAGCCGATCAGCCTTCCACAGGGTCCCGTCGAAGTGACGGCATCGGTCTTCACCATTGAACCGGGAGCCTCGCTTCCGATTCATCGCCACGCATTTCCCCGCTACGGATACGTGCTTGCGGGGGAACTGACGGTGAGCAATTCCGAGAGCGGGAGATCCATGACGTTCCGCGAGGGCGATTTCATCATCGAGTCGGTGGCGCAATGGCATCGCGGCTCGAACACGGGTGCACTGCCCCTGAAGCTTCTGGTCATCGATCAGGCTCCGCCCGGCGCGCAGACGACGGAAGCCAAACAGTAACCTCAGGCCGAGTGAGCTTGCGTGATGGAGAAGTTTCCGCGCGCAGCCGTTGCCGTGATGCACTCGCGGCAAGCTGGACGGTGCGCCAGCGCGTCGAGGAGATGTTGGGCTCGTCGGGTGGTCTGTTCGGTGGAGCAATATACATCGCGTCTGCTGTTTTGAGGTCCGCCCCGAGAAGGCAGACCTCAACAGCACGTCGCAGCTCCAACCGAGTGCGGCAAAAAATTACCGCGTCTCAAGGTAGTTCTTGTTCGTCAGATACCGCTTCTTCACGTAGTCGCCTGGCTTGAGCTTCCTCGCCTCATCGTCGGCACGAGGAGGCTGGTGGCGGAAAACGTACCACTCGCCATCTGGCAGTCGGCGCTGATAGATGTTGCGTCCGTCGGTCCGATGCTCGAAGCAAGTGGTCGCCGCAGCGTTCCCGTCCTTGGCAAACCAGGTTGCCCGAAAACACAGCTTGCCGTCTCCAGGCAAGAACCACCGGCCCTCGCCATATGAACGGTCTTTGCCCGCGCCTGTCCAGGAGGTAAATGCCCGCTTCGACACACCGAAGAATCCGGCGCCATCTTTCCATATCCAGGATTTGTTGTCGTAGAGGGCATGAAGCTCCGCATAGGACAGAGGCCTGGCTGCTTCTGCGGCCATCTTTATATCCTGAGAACTTTCATCGCCCCAGGCGGAAGCACCGCCCAGGCAGAACAGTATAGCGATCGATGCCGCTATCTTACCAAGTTTCATCGTTCTGTGCTCCTGCTGCTCGACTTGGCCATCCGCGCGTCATGCGCGTCATTCCAGCCGATCTTTCTAGACTAGCTACAGATCTAAGCTTGATGCAGGGCGGGGTATTGACGCCGCGCAAAGTGAGCAAAAGTTAACCTGGGCGAAGCCCTGCGGCGGGAAATGTCCTGCCTGGATAGCCGAGGCTGGCTTTCGACGTGCATCGAGAACGCGCGCCAAATCCGCTGGGCGAACAGACCCAGAGGCTTGGGCCGGAATAGCTCGCAACAGAAGGAGGCGCCTGCAGCCCGACATTGCCTGTGAAGGAGCGGGGGAACGCCCCGGGCAACGAGGACTGCGGCCCGCTATCAAGCGCGGGAGGGGTCGAAGACGAAGATACGTATCTTCCTGTCTGCAACCCCGCGCAGGACGAGGACAGGCAAGCGACGAGAATGGCGGTGGCACGTAACATCGGGACGGCATCTTCTGAGAGTGGGTTCTCTCGAGGTCATAGCCGGACGGACAGTGCTCACAAAGCGGAATCCCACGGCATCAGGTGCGACCTAGCGTCATGGGCAGAAGGGGAGGGCGTTGCGGCCAGTGGCGCCTGCGTGCGAGCATCGCCGTTGCCGGATCCGGCTACAGCCGTTCCCGATTTTCACGCTGTGAAGGGTGCCCTCCAGGAGCAGATCGTCATCTTCCAACGGAATGAGCTCGGCGCGGCTGAGCTAATAGCGCAGATGCCGGTCCTCAGAGGGGGCAGATGACTCCAGCCAGGCATCCCGATGCTGCTCGTGCCCAGCCCGCCGCGATATGGCCTCGGGCTGATTCACTCTCAGGAAATGTCGACCGGACTGAGTGACTATCTTCTCTCCCTGCAGTTTGGCGAAGATACGAGAGACAGTCTCCAGCGAGAGGCCGAGGTAATCTCCGAGATCAAGCCGCGTCATCGGAAAATACAACAATGGTTCTTTTGCGGCACCGGATGCGGTTCGTCGCATGTACCTCAGAAGGAAGCTGCACACGCGCTCCTCTGCACTTTTGCAGGACAGGAGGACCATGTGTTCCTGCGCCGCGGCGACTTTGTCCGCAGTGTGAGCAAGGACCTCCTGACGGAGCTCCTCAGAGCGGGCCATTGCTCGGGACAAGGCTGCACGGGAGACGCGCCGGACCTTTGCGTTGGTGATCGCCTCGACGCTGTAGACGTAATGATCGTTGAGAGAGACGCCAAAAACGTCTCCTTCCAGCAAGAACCCGGTGACGGTGCGGTGACCGTCATGCAACGTTTTGAAGATCCGAAGCGCGCCTTCCGCCACATCGAAAATATGCTTTGCCTCGTCACCTTCGATGAAGAGCGCCTGGCCTGGACCGAGATGTTCAACAGGCTGCGGCGCCAAGAGTGCGTGCAGGCTCTCTTCCGTGTGTCTACCCTGCCAGGGCAGGCAGGAATACTCTGTATCTCGATGGCTTCTCAGGAACATGGGCGGTCTCTGGTGCGAAATTCGATAGTGCGAAATTCGATTGCCGTTGGGGCGGGCATTGGGCCTCGTGCCCCAGGCGCCACGCATGAAATGCTCATCGGCCGGAGACTGATCAATATAGCCTCGTGCATTGCAGATATGCGTTTTGCGGGAGCTTGAAACACATCGGGTATCTCGGAGACCAACTGAAGCCGACGCTTGCGCTGACACGACCTCCGGACCCGCGTGATTGACAGACCATCGCTCTCCCGGGGCGTCCTCGACCCGTTCCACCGGAAGGTCCGAACATCTCTCTCCCTCTGTGTCTGTCTGTCTGTGTCTCTCTCTTCCAGTCCTCGCATCATCGGCGGACGATGCTGCTCAAGGCTGTCTCGACCACGGCGGATTAATTTTTCTCCACTTTGCGCGGCGTCAATATCCGCGCTGACCTCCGGTTTAGATGTCTCGCCGGAAGAAAGGTCAGAGAAAGTATATCTCAAGATAGTTATGGTGGAAGACGTGAACATGACATCGAGTTCTAGGAAAGTTACCCTTGTTACAGGTGGAGCAGGGTTTCTTGGCCATCATCTGTGCAAGAGATTACTTGCACAGGGTGATGAGGTTATCTGTCTTGACGACATGACGTCCGGAATTGTGCAGAACGTCACCGAGTTGAGACGTTATCCGAACTTCCGCTTCCTTCATCATGACGTGTGCCAGCCGCTGACGCTCAAGGTAGATCGCATTTTCAATTTCGCCTGCCCGGCATCTCCGCCCGTCTATCAGGCGGACCCCTTAAAGACGTTACTCACCAGCGTTCTCGGTGTTCGTAACATGCTGGAACTGGCCTTGGCGAATTCTGCCCGGATCCTGCACGCCTCGACCTCCGAGATTTACGGGGATCCCCTCGAGCATCCTCAGCGGGAGAGTTATCGCGGCAACGTCAAAACCATGGGTCCCCGCGCCTGCTACGACGAGGGCAAGCGTTGCGCCGAGACACTGCTCTACGACTATCATCGTGTTCGTGGCGCGGACGTCCGCGTGGCGCGAATCTTCAACACATACGGTCCGGGCATGCGCGCAGATGATGGCCGCGCGGTATCGAATTTCGTCGTTCAGGCGCTGTGGGATGAGGACATAACCATTTACGGGGACGGTCGTTACACCCGCTCTTTCTGCTACGTCGATGATCTGATCGAAGGGATCGTGCGGTTGATGGAACTCGACGGCGATCATCCCCAGCCGGTCAATCTCGGCAACCCTCACGAGAGACCGATCAGGGAACTAGCCCAACTCGTCCTCGAAGCCACAGGGTCCCGGTCGCGCATCGTGCATCTGCCGGAGGCCGTCGATGACCCGAAGGTGCGCTGCCCCGACATCTCGCGGGCGACGAGGCTGCTTGGCTGGCGCCCGAAAGTGGAGATCGAGGAGGGGCTCCGCCATACCGTGGATTATTTCTCTCGTGCCCTCAAGGACACGCCAGATGCCGTGGCGGCGTCCCCGCATGTGGTTGAAGGGCGCGCGGCATGAACGCCATTGTACCAGCCAGAGACGACCAGATAACCGTAAGGCCTGCGTCGGCCGGGGAAGAGCTTCTCCGGCCGGTGTTTGCGGGGTGGAAGAAGGTCGTCAACTGGATCGGTATATTCGTCTGGCTTGCCGGCCTCGTTTATCTCGCCGAATGGTGGTTCGACGCCGCGCATGTCGTCACCTATCCGCGCTATATCGCGGTTACAGTCACGCTTGCCTGGGCCACACTTACCCCGGCCTATTTCATCTTCATCTTTGCGTTCGCAAAGATACCGCCGAAAAGAGCGCCGGTACCGTCCGACATGCGCGTAGCCGCGGTGGTGACGAAGGCCCCGTCCGAACCGCTGGCAGTCGTGCAGAGGACGCTTCTGGGAGCGCTGAATCAGGAAGGCGTCTCCTGTGACGTCTGGCTCGCCGATGAGAAGCCGGACGCCCCGACGCTCGCATGGTGCCGTGAGCATGGGGTAAGCGTGTCGACCCGCAACGGGATCGCGGACTATCAGCGGGCCGACTGGCCGCGACGGGCGCGCTGCAAGGAGGGAAACCTCTCCTACTTCTATGATCAGTACGGCTACACGCGATACGATATCGTCACGCAGTTCGATGCAGACCACGTGCCCGCTCGCGACTATGTCCGGCACGCGGTGGCCCCGTTCGCCGATCCGAAAGTAGGCTATGTTTCCGCGCCGAGCATATGCGATTACAACGCTCGCGATAGTTGGGCTGCCCGTGGCCGCCTCTATGTGGAGGCGAGCCTGCATGGAGCATTGCAGGCTGGATACAATTCCGGTTGGGCGCCGCTCTGCATCGGCTCACATTATACTGTTCGCACTGCCGCCCTGAAGGAGATCGGCGGCCTCGGCCCCGAACTCGCCGAGGATCACTCGACCACGTTGCTGTTCAACGCCGGCGGCTGGCGCGGAGTCCACGCGATCGACGCGATCGCCCATGGCGAGGGACCTGCCACCTTTACCGACCTCGTCGTCCAGGAATTCCAATGGTCTCGAAGCCTGATGATGATCCTGCTGAAGTACTCTCCGACCTACGTGCCGAAGCTTCATGGTCGGATACGCTTCCAGTTCCTGTTCTCTCAGTTCTGGTACCCGCTGTTCTCGATGATGATGGCGCTGATGTTCGTCATGCCTGTGTTCGCACTCTTGACCGGTGTTCCAATGGTTAACACTACCTCTTGGGACTTCTTCATCCACGTGGCACCTGCCTCCGTAACTCTCGTGCTATTAGCCTACTGGTGGCGCTCGACGGGGATGTTCCGCCCCGCGGATGCCAAGATCATCTCTTGGGAGGGCATGGCATTCCAGTTCTTGCGCTGGCCCTGGTCTCTGGCGGGTACGGTGGCTGCAGTTTTCGATCATCGTCGCGGCCGCGTTGCGGACTTCCGCGTGACCCCCAAGGGCCACGAGCGCTCGGCGCATCTCCCCTTCAGGGTGATCGCCCCCTATCTCTTCCTGGCGCTCGTTGCGGGGACCACCGCCTGGCTTGTGGGCGATCCCGGCACGGCGGCCGGCTTTTACCTGTTCAATATCATCAATGCCGTCATTTACGGCGGCCTCACGCTCCTCGTGCTGATCCGGCACGGTCTGGAGAATGGCCTCGGCTTCTTCCCTCTGAGCCCGCAGGGCCTGCTTGTCGCAATCCTGCTCGCAAGTGTGGGAGGCGCCACCAGCCTGGCGATCTACGACAACGGACTGAGGGGCGTGGCAGCCTGGAACGAGGGCATTAGCGCATTCACCCTGACGCGGCCCGTCTTCTCCTATTCCGGCGCCGGCAAGGCGTTGGCCGACGAGCCGGACCTGAGATTCGCGCCGCGTTGGAACCACATCAATCAGAAAATTTGATATCGGAGTGCAAGCAATGGTTAGCAAGAAACTGGCAGTTGTTGGCACTGGCTATGTTGGGCTGGTGGCAGGCGCATGTTTCGCCAAATTGGGTCATGACGTCATATGCGTCGATCATGACGCGGAGCGAATCGAGACCCTTAAAAAAGGTGGGATACCGATCTACGAACCGGGGCTTGAGGCTCTCGTCCACGAGGGTGTTGCCGCCGGCCGGCTGAAGTTCACGACAAAGATCGCCGACGCGGCGCAGTGCGACGCCGCATTTATCGCGGTGGGCACGCCACCTCGCAAAACCGATGGTGAAGCCGACCTGTCCTTCGTCTATCAATGCGCCCGCGACCTCTCCGCCGTATTGAAGCCGGGCTCGGTAATCGTCGACAAGTCCACGGTCCCCGTCGGCACCGGCGATGCAGTCGAGCGGATCGTTGCGGAAACGCGTCCCGGCGTCACGATCCATGTCGCTTCCAACCCGGAGTTCCTGCGGGAGGGATCCGCAATCGGCGACTTCCTGGAGCCGGACCGCATCGTGATCGGATGCAACGACAAGGCGGCCGAGGACATCCTGAGCGAGGTCTACGCCCCCTTGCAGGCGAAGGGCTACCGGCTCATCAAGACCAAACGCCGTAGCGCCGAGCTCATCAAGTATGCCTCGAACGCCTTCCTCGCCACCAAGATCAGCTTTATCAACGAGATGGCCGATCTTTGCGAAGCGGTCGACGCCGACATCGCCGACGTTGCGCTCGGCATGGGGACGGATAGCCGCATCGGACCGAAATTCCTCCAGGCAGGACCCGGCTACGGTGGCTCATGCTTCCCGAAGGACACGTTGGCGCTCGTGCGCACCTCACAGGAGTTCGGCGTCAACCTGCGGATCGTCGAGCAGACCGTGGCCGCAAACACCGCCCGCAAACGGCGGATGATCCAGAAGGTGCGCCATGTCCTGCACGGCAAGGTGGACGGCAAGAAGATCTCCGTACTCGGCCTTACCTTCAAGGCCGACACCGACGACATGCGCGATTCACCGGCCATTCCGCTGATCGAATTGCTGCAGAGGTCCGGTGCCGAGGTGCATGCCTATGACCCCGAAGGTGTCGAGCAGGCCAAGAAGGTGCTGGATAACGTCACCTACCATCACGACCCCTATGAATGTTCACAGGGGGCCGACGCAGTCGTGATCATGACCGATTGGGAAAGCATCCGTTACATCGATCTCACCAGGCTTGCCTCGGTCATGCGCACGCACGTGCTTATCGACCTGCGCCGCGTCTATCCCGCCGAAGAGGCTGCGAAACATGGCTTCTCCGTCGAGACCATTGGGCGAACCGGTCTGGAGCCACACGCGATCGCGCAGTTCGAACCGCGGTTCATGGAATCCGACATCAACGTCCTGACGCGCAAAGCCGAAGAAGAGTTCGCGTAATTGCGAAAAAGACAAGGAGACGAATTGTTATGGTAAAGGACAAGATCAGACACTTATGGGCTTCGAAATGCAAAGTCAGCGTGGCTCTTATTGCCGCCTTACTCCTGTCTGCTGTGGCACCAGCTCTAGCGGGAACCTCCCCCGCCCACGGCCGGCCCTTGACGGCCTACGAACTCCTGCAGCTGGTCAAGGATCGCACCTGGAAATGGAGCGAGGGCGCGGGGCGCTTCTTCGGCGATGGCAGACGCTTCATCGCGTTCACCCATGGCAAGGACGGCCCGACCTACGGTGAAGGCAACTTCCGCCTCACGGACAACGGGCGACTTTGCCTCGCGGTCGAATGGCACAATGGTGCCGGGGTGAGCGATGCGGGCACCTGCTTCCTCCACAGGGAGGTGGATGGCGTTATCTACCAGCGCCGCGAGGGAAGCGGCGACTGGTACCCGTTCAAACACAAGCCGCTGCTCGAGACCGACGAATACGCCAAGTTCACGAAAGACGACCTCGTATCGGAGGAGTTTGCAAAGATCAAAGCGGAGGTGGACGCCAAGACTTCAGATCAGAAAGGCAACCAACCATGAGCGAAAAAAGCATCAATATTTCCCGGCGCGGAATGCTTCAGACAGCCGCCATGCTTGCCGGAGGCGCAGCATTTGCGATGACCGCCGGCCGGTCACTGGCGCAGACACAGGCACCGGTCCATGCCCCGGATGCATCACCTGCCAGGGACGTCCTGAAGGACAAGCGTCCGATCCTTCACGCGCACGGATCCCGTTTCGGCGCCTATGATCCCTATGGTGATTTCAGAGATGAGAAGGACGACGTCACTGAACATCTTTTCCTGCCCTGGGAGGACGTCGATCTCTCGAACCTCGGGACAGCCGACGATTATGCGTATCAACGCGGCCGCAAGCTCCTCATCACCATCGAGCCCTGGTCATGGGACCAGAACTGGAATGTGTCTTCTAACCAGCTACGCCAGCGCATTCTTTCCGGCTACTACGATGCGAACATGCAGGCCATCTGCGATGCCGTCTCCGGCTTCAAGTGCCCGATCACGATCCGGTGGGCGCAGGAGATGGACAATGCCTACGGCCGTTTCCCCTGGTCGCTTTGGCGACCGGCAGATTACGTGAGGGCCTTCCGGCGCATGCACTCGATCGTCAAGAAGACGCTGCCGGAAGCAAAGATGATGTGGTCCCCACGTGGCGAGAAGGGTCTCCAGGCGTACTATCCCGGTGACAAATTCGTCGACATCGTCGGCCTTAGCGTCTTCGGCTACGAGCCGTTCGACGAGATAGAGTATGGCGCGCCCCGCTCCTTTGCCGAGAGCCTGAAGCAGGGTTACGATTTGTCCGTCGGGTTCGGCAAGCCGATCTGGGTCGCCGAACTGGGCTACGAAGGCAGCAAGGAATACCTTACGAAGTGGGTCGAGGAGGCCACGCGCAAGTATCCCGAATACCCGGCGCTTGAGGAAGTGGTCTATTTCAACGACAGGGAAGTCTGGCCTTGGCCTTACGGCCTCGGAAGGCCAAACTGGCGGGTCGTACGAAACGCGCCGATATACGCGCAACGTTCTCAGCGTGTCTGAGCCTCCCAGGCAAAGGAGGTTGCGCAGACGAGGGGCCCGCGATACAGCGGGCCCTTCTTGTTCAGGCTCATCAGCGATCCACCAGAGCGTTGCTCCCCGCCGTATTCGTCGGTTTCCGGGCGTCGGCAAACCAGTTGCTATCGATGCGCCCATCCGGACTTCCGTACCCCTGCGGCCATTGATGCGGTTCCTGGTCGTTGAAGTAAACAACGCCGCGGAGCAAGGGAAACTGGTCGGACCGGGACACCGTGCCATAGAGGCTTCTGAACCAGGCATCCTCATAGGATTGACTTCCCGCCACTCCGAGTTCGGCGATGTAGACCGGCTTGTCGAACCCCGCCACGCGATCATATTTCTCCTCGAAGGTTTCTCCGAAAGCGCCCCAGCCAGCGTGATGGTCCTGGTCCAGTGCCTCAAGCCCCCACACGGCCAGCCCTACATAGTCGACATGGTCAGCGCCGGGGTAATAG